>NZ_CP102267.1:3115227-3415681 GCF_025148125.1 Blautia wexlerae DSM 19850 | reverse complement strand
GTTTAGTGTGGAAGTATTTATTAATGACGGCGAGCAGGTTATGTCTGCGGTTATTCTTACAAAGCAGGAAGCAAAGGGGATTTCTTTCTTTGCTGATGGTGCAGTTAAGCTTGATATAGTGAAATATGATTTATTATAATAAAGCGTTATAAATTGGGACATAATACAGCATTTATTGGTAAGGTTGGTGATGATTTTTTTGGAGATCAGTTGAGAGCAGCCATAAAAGAAGCAGGAATTGATGACATTGGATTATGTATAGATGAAAAAATTCATACTACGCTTGCTATGGTACATACATATCCGGATGGAGATAGGGATTTTTCCTTCTATCGTAATCCGGGAGCAGACATGATGCTGAATAAAACTGAGATTTCCGAGGATATTCTCAAGGAAACAGAAATGCTAAATTTTGTCAATGTAGCAGCTTCTATCATTACTACAAGAAAAGGTGCGCTGCGAGTAATGCCCGAACAAGAAGAAATCCAACAGTATTTAAATACTATCAGAAATGCAAATAAGTAAAAAACTTTAAATTTGTAATTCTTGCCAAATAGCAAGGAAATCGCAAGACTTTGGTCATGTGGATTTCCTTGCTTTTTTTTCTCAAAGTGTCAGGTAAGGCCCTTGTTTATGGAAGAAATCAGCTCTGCCAGTTGTTTCCTTTTGGTGCGTGTATCACCGTTGATCATCAACTTGGAATAAATCTGATTGATATATTGCTTCACAGTGCCTTCAGAGAGAAATAACCTTTCGGCAATTTCGCGGTTGCTTAGACGGTCGGTGATCAAAGCTGCGATTTCTGCTTCTCTGCTGTTCAGCATATTTAGGATCTCAGGTCTGGAATTACGGCTGGACAGGCGGAGGCAGTGTTGTTCATAAACAGAACCAAGGGAAAGGATCCGGTCTGTGAAAGGCTCTGGTGTTATGGAATTAATACTGCCCAGCACGTCCTTGATATAGTTATAATTTTCTACAAACGGAATCAGAAAGCCATCCGGCATGGCGTGTCCTAAGGCTTTTTGCAGAAGCTGTCGTGCATCATGATGTTTACCCAGCATTGTGTAAGCAGAAGCGGTCTGGATCTGAACGTGGAGAGACACAAGTTCATAGTGCATTTTCTCACAGAAGGGCAGAAGCGTTTCGCTTCTGCCTATAACTTTTGCGTACATTTTCTGTGAAAGAAAGACCTGATTCTCGATCATTTCCATCATAGGTCTGCAGGGAGAGAGAAAGCTGACAGTGGATAACATATGGTCTTTGAATAATGCAGGAATTTTTTCCGGCATTTTAATCAATGCATAGTAATAAGCATAAGTACTGTCAAAAATATTCAGCCACATCATATTGTGGAGAGACAGAAGCTCCTTACGCTTTACTTCAGGGTTCTTCACAAAGGTGACACTCTCCTGAAAAAGGGAAAGCCTTGCAGCAAGGAAATCACAGCAGAGCGAAATATTGTGCTGTCCGTTTGAGGCAATGGTGGAATAAGTCTGCTCCAGCAGAATCTGTGCATCTGAAAAATTCCCCTGCATAAATGCTGCCTCTGCATTCATGAGCAATTCCGCACCCTGTCCATGCCCCTGGGTGATCCTGTAATAATGGGGCATACACTCATTCATAGCTGCCAGTTCTGCATCCAGGGTTCCGGATCTGCGGTGAAACATCATCAGAACAGAAGGAGAACCGAAGGTCCAGCTTCCTGTATTGCGGATACTGACGGCAGGTCTGATCATTTTAGAACTGGCCTGACGGTGCAGAACGCTCATGCCGGTGATATCGTTATACATCAGAAAACTCATAATGAGATCACATTCTCCGGAGAGATTCTTTCGTTCATCTTCGGACAAAGTGTTGTCTTCAGCTATGGTATCTGTCAGAAGCTGCTTCAGTTCTAGCATTTTGGGAATCTGATGCCAGGTAAACATACGGCGCATTAATACGAGAAGGGCCAGAGGCCTGTTCTTCAGGATTTCTGTTGGACAGACATCAAGAAATGCGAGAACCTTTTCCGGCGAAAGAGAAGCCAGGAGGATTCCTGCATCCTTTTGGATAACAGCAAGTGCTGCATCATAGTTAAGAGCCT
The DNA here is from genome assembly GCF_025148125.1 of Blautia wexlerae DSM 19850. Lineage (NCBI taxonomy): Bacteria > Bacillati > Bacillota > Clostridia > Lachnospirales > Lachnospiraceae > Blautia > Blautia wexlerae. The sequence continues at coordinate 3,413,595 of NZ_CP102267.1, read as the reverse complement.
TGTTATAGGCAGCAAGTGCCTGCAGAAACTGTCCCCGGGATTCATACCATTGTCCGTAACGATTCCGGAAATCTGCCTGTTTTTCATGGGAAAGCATGGCAAAGGCACGCTGTGTACATTCCTTCATCATATGGTGAAAACGGAAGCTGATTCCATCGGACAAAGGAGTGATAAAAGCATTCTGTCTGGTCATAAGGGAAAGAATCTGTCCGGCTTCCGGATTCCCTGTAATAAAAAGTGCCATCTCAACGGTAAATTCATCAGCAAGTCCCATAACAGTGAGAAATTCCTGCTGCGCATCAGAAAGAGGTGCGATCATGGCAGAGGAAAACATATCATAGATATTAGAAGTATTGTCAGGAAAATGTCCGCTTTCAAAAAAGGTACAGAGATTCAGATAGACTGCAGAGAACCATCCCTCACTGGAATAGAGAAGCGTGTTCAGCTGATCTTCGTTCAGGCTGGCACCGCAGCGATGGGTATAGACAGAAAGCTCCCGGCGATTCAGACACAGATCCCTGGTATGGATCTGATATAACTTTTTGCCAAGACGGAGAATCTCTTTTCCGGACAGAAAAGCATTTCTGCCGGATACGATCAGGTGGATATTTTCAGGCAGTCTGTTGGCAAGCATACAAAAAAAATCTGCAACATGAGGTTCACCCAACAGATGAAAATCATCAATAAAAATGTAGTAAGAGGTCTGACCGCTCAGGGAATAACAAAGCTCGTCAGCAAGCATCCCGGCACTGGCAGCATCTGAGGGGCAACTATAATTATCCAGAAAATCAAGCCCTGCAAAGGCAAATGCCTTCTGAACGCTCTGCCAGAAAACAGACAGATTATCAGAATAAATACTAATCCGGATCACACAGGAATTTCCGTTTTTGCTCTGTTTGTCCAGATACTAGCTGATGGCAGTTGTTTTTCCATATCCCATGGGAGCGGTCACAGCAGTGAATGCAGATTGTGAAATCGGCTTCAGATTCTCCTGCAGACGCTCAGAGATGTAAATTGTATTCAGATTATATTTCTTTTTAGACATCTATAAAAACCCCTCACTTGATACGATATGTCTCATTTTAACATATAAAGTATCAAAATGAAACTTTTTCCCAGGTGGTTTTTCAGGCAATATCTGCCACTGCTTTTGCTATACGGGGACACTTTTTGGTTCCAGGTTCCTTCTGAAACGCTTCTCTATCAGATAATTCGTATGGAACCTTCAAAAGTCTATGATTATGTAATTACATTTTACTTGAAAAATTAAACAACATATGATAAATTGTAAATGCGACGTAAAAAAAGTCACATTTATAAAAAGGTGATTAGTATGAGAGAATTTTTGGAAAAAACATTACGGCAAAATGTAATAATGACAGAGAATAAAGAGGTATATAAAAAACTTCCATTAGCATATCGTGGAAGATATGACATTTTTACAGTAGAGACTAATGGTGTATTATGGATGGCTATTCATCCCAAAGATGATATCGGACTTGTTGTTTTGCGTAGAGACAGAGCTGGCGTGGAAAAAATAACAGGATTAAACTGTGCAGTTTTTCTTGATCGAACAACATTTTATATAAAAGAAAAGATGATAGAAGAAGGAATTCCTTTTGTAATAGATAGGAAGCAGGTATTTCTCCCGTTTATTGGATATTTGCTGAGTAAAGGAAATGAAAGAGAGCTGGCACCAGTTCATTTGATTTCATTTTTGACGCAAAAAATGCTTCTAATGGCCATTTATGAACGATGGAATGAAGTAAAAGTATCTGATGCGGCGAAACGATTGGAAGTGTCAACAAAATCTGCAAGCCGGTGTTTTGACGAACTGGAATATTTAAATATTGATGTGTTGGGTATGAAAGGTAAATCAAGAGTCATCGATATTCCGGATGAACGAGAACAATTATGGCAGCAGATTAAGATGGTATTAAGAAATCCGGTAATTCGAAGATTTATTTTGAGAGAAGATATAAAATTTGAAAAGAAAGCAGGTATTTCTGCTTTATGTGAGTATTCTCTTTTGTCCGATAATGTTTATCCTACTTATGCCGTGACGAAGAAAGAACTAAAAGATAGTGGAGTGAAAGCGGAAAAACAAGTGAGTGAATTGGAAGAAATTGGCTGTGTTGTCTTGGAACTGGGATATTTTATTGATTTTCTGGGAAAAGGATTTCAAGATCCTTTAAGCGTAGTACTGTCACTGACAGGAGATGAACAAGAAGAGGAACGAGTTGATATTTCTATTAATGAGATGTTAGAGGAATATGTATGGTCAAAGGATTAGATACATTTTGGAAGTACTTTGCAGATTATGAAGAACAGTATGTTTTAATAGGTGGCGCAGCCTGCGATATTCTTTTTGAGAGTAATGAAGTGAATTTCAGGGCTACAAGAGATCTGGATATGGTTTTGATTGTTGAAGCATTAACTCCGGAGTTTGGAGAGAAATTTTGGAAGTTTATCGTTGATGGGAAATATAGAAATAAAGCAACAAATGGTAGTAACCCTCAATTCTATAGGTTTGATAAACCAGAAGAAGATAAATTTCCGAAAATGATCGAATTGTTTTGCAGAAGCGATTTTGAACTTAAAAGCGCGGAAGGAATTACACCGATACATATTGATGATGAAGTATCCAGTTTATCAGCAATTCTTTTGAATGATGATTACTATAAGGCACTTCTTAATGGAAAAGTTATAAGAAATGGACTTTCTGTTCTAAGACCAGAATATATAATACTTTTCAAGGCAAAAGCGTATCTTGATTTGAAAAGTCGAAAAGATTTAGGTGAAAAAGTGGATTCCAGTGACATAAAGAAGCATAAAAAAGATATTTTGCGTATTGCATCGGAACTTATGCTTGAAAAAGTAGAAGGATTGCCGATTGCAGTAGGTAATGATATACATAGTTTTATTGACTTGCTGGAGCAGGAACCATTTGATCAAAATTCATTGAAAAGATATGGACTGAAAAATGAGGATATTATGGAATTGTTAAAGAAAGTATTCGGATAAAAGTGCTCTTTATCTGTCACGGCAGGACTATGGAATATCAGACAGAATGAACTGGAATGGGGATAATCGTTAAAAGGTATTAAAGGAAGAATAGAGATATTATTATGGCGTGTGAGGAGCGAGACTTGCACGCCTTTTGGGTATAAAAGTACGTGCTTTTTTACGTGAAAGAGTGATATACAGGATCAACTTAGATAATCAATATGAATATCAGGATTAAAATCCCGGATAAAATGATTAATAATCAACCTTATACCATCCGGGAGTACAAGATTTTCAGACTGCATAAGGACAGTGCAACGAATCAGGCAACTGTAGATGAAAACGGCAAGGTAACAGCAGTGGGAAACGGAACTGCCACCATTACCGCAACATCTGTAAGCGGCAGTTACACAGTGACAGTTTCCGTAACAGGGAAGATCCCTGTGGAAATCCAGAAGCTCACCATAGAAGCAGAGAAAGAAACCCTGACAAAGATTGGTGAATCCACAGAGTTGAAAGTAAAGATTGAGCCTGAAAATGCAGATTTACAGAAACTGATCTGGAAATCCGATAACGAAAAAGTTGCCATTACAGATGAAAACGGCAAGGTAACAGCAGTTGGAAATGGAACTGCAGAGATCACAGTTACAACAGAGGATGGAAAAATTACAGCTTCCATTATGATCACAGTGAAAGTCCCAGATGAACCCACAATCAATAAGACCACAGGCTTCAGAAGGTTAAGAGCCCGTTCTGTAAAACAGACAAAAACTTCTGTGACATTGCAGTGGAACATCATTAAGGATGCAGATGGATATTTCGTATACGGCAACCGCTGTAATACAGGTACAAAGTCTTACAAGTACAGGAAGCTTGCCACCATCACCGGTGGAGATATCAGCACATGGACCCAGAAGGATCTGAAAAAAGGTACTTACTACAAATATGTGGTAAAAGCCTGCAGAATGGTAAATGGCAAAAAGGTAGTGACAGACACGTCCATATCTGTACATGCAGTCACCGGAGGCGGTAAATACGGAAATGCAAAAGCTGTTTCCGTAACCCAGATTGGAAACAAAAAGAATGTTTCAAAGATCACCCTGAAAATGGGAAAAACCGCACAGATAAAAGCAAAAGAAGTAAAGAAAGATAAGAAGATTGCACGCCACAGAAAACTTTGTTACGAAAGCAGCAATACAAAAGTAGCCACCGTTACCCCGGATGGCCTTATCAGAGCAACAGGCAAAGGAACCTGCACAATATGGGTATATGCACAGAATGGCGTATACAAAGCTCTGAAAATCACTGTAAAATAATCCTGAGGGGGTTTTAACTGTGAAATGAAAACATACCGGATTGAGCCAAACAGGCCTGATCCGGTATTTTTTTCGTTCCGGGAATTTATAAGTATTATAGAAAAAACAAGAAAAAGGTGGTAATATAAAAAAATACAGAGAGAAAGGACATGGCAGAGTGGATATATGACGGAAAATACAGTATTACCACTGATAAATACAGCATTTGAGCCAGGAAATGCAAGAAAAGCAGCAGAGAGTTTTGCAGACAGGGATTTCCGGGAGATCGCTATTGCAGAATTTTATTATTTCACAGGGCAGGCGCAGAAATGCAGTGATCTGGTGGAGATTTATATTATGAGTTCCCGGCTGGAACTGAAGCTGTCTGCATGTATGCTCTATGTGTACTCTAATCTTACACTGGGAAATGCGAAGGCATCCGGACGTGGCCTTGAGATCATCCGGGAATGTCTGAGAAAAGAGATGGAAGCTCCCACTTCTGAGAGAAATACAGCATACTGTGTATTTGCAGGATATATGGGAACGGTTCTTTTACATCTCTCTACAGAGAAACTGCCTGATATGAAGAAATATATGAGCAGTCTGCCTCAGGGACTGAGAATTTTTGCTACCAATGTAATTTCCCATGACCTTTATCTGAAAGGTGAATACAGCAGAGCGCTGGGAATCTGTGATGCGGCACTGTTTTCCTGTAAAGAAATTTATCCTGTTGGGATGATATATCTTTACTGTGTGACTGCTATGTGTGAAATCAGTCTGAAGAATCAGGCAGAAGCAGAAAAAGCCATACTCACTGCATGGAAACTGGCAGTGAAGGATGAGCTTATCGAGCCGTTTATCGAACTCCACGGACTTCTCCAGGGACTTCTGGAGTCCTGCATCCGCAAAGAAAATCCGGAGATGTACAGAAAAATATCGGATGCAGTTATTACCTTCAGCCGTGGATGGATGGCGGTTCACAATCCTGCATCAGACAGACCGGTGACAGACGCTCTGACTACCATGGAATTTTCCATTGCCATGCTGGCCTGCCGGGATTGGAGCAACCGGGAGATCGCAGAACACATAGGGGTATCCTTAAACACAGTGAAGCATTATCTTACAGATATCTTTAATAAGCTTCATGTCAAAAAGAGGGATGAATTAAAGAATTTCGTATTAAAATAATCAGGAAATCCACGAAGATACGATATTTGCCCTGCGTAACCATCCGCTGATGCCGCAGGATATGAAAATACATAGTAATAATGCCTAAAAACAGAAGATACATTTTTAGTAAAAAACGCTTTTGAATAACTGCGCGTCGCATTCTCGTTACTTTAGCCTGCAAATAAAAAGTCAATACTAAAATTGAAGAAAGTTAAAAAACTTTACAGGTTAAAAATTAGGCATTAAAATAAGGCCACCACAACCAGTGCTGGTCTGAAAGTAAAAGTTTTGAATTAGCTTGGATCAGGAAGAACAGAAAGATATTCTTTCACTCGTCCATAGTATATTCTGAGAAATTTATTAGCACCTGCAGTCATATAAACATAGTAAGGCTTACCCTGGGTGCGTTTTCTGTCCATGAATTGATATACAGGATCATCCTGAGGCATGGTTTTGATAAGAACATCCATTACTTGAAAAAGAGTCTTTCTTAAATTTGAAGATCCACGTTTGGATGTTGGGACGCTTTTTTGTGCATAGGAACCAGATTCGTTTACCCCAGGATCAACTCCGGCGAATGCAGTAAGGGCTCCTTTATGCGTGAATCTGGTTACATCACCGATCTCAGCCATAAGCTGTGGACCGAGAGATGGACCGATCCCTTTAAACTGCATGACAATTGAGTATTCAGGAAGCTTTGAGGCAGTCTCGTTCATGAGAGTGCGTATTGTTTCGACAGTAACGGAAGTACTGTTGAGCTGATCGATAGCTTGTCTGATGATATGTTTGGTTATTTCATTCTTAGGAAATACTGGAACAAGTTCCTTTGTTTTGGTGTAAATTTCTTCCGCTTTTGATTTATTGAAGGCATATTTTTTGCGCTTGCACCAGTTCTGATAATGTTCAACAAAAGCGTTTAGAGACATTTTACGAATGCAATCTACATGCCAGTATGTAGAGACAAAATCAACCCATTTCTGGGAACCATCACTGCGGGTGGGACTATTGAAATAAGTATTTGCATTTGGATAGGTCTGGTCAATGAGGCCAATAAGATTATTTTTCATAGCCGTTTTTTGTTTCACATAGAAATGGAACTGACGATTCATGACCTTTAGCTGAGCGCGTAATTCATCTGTAATACTATACGGTTCAAGACTTTGCCATTTGTCAAGAGCGTAGCGGGCAATCTTGACAGAATCAGCTTTGTCGGACTTGATTTTGCGAAGAGAATCGTTATTAAAATCTTTGACCAACTTGGGATTAACAGCACTGACAAAGAGATCTGCTGCTGAAAGCTGGTGAGCAAGTGCTTCGTAGTAGCGGCCGGTATGTTCCATTACAACCCGGGATTCACCTTCGATAGAATGAATAAGTTTAATAAGTGAATGGATATCACTGGATGTGTGCTTAATCTCAAAAGGAGAGGATACAATCTCCCCAAATGGTCTCAGAATTGTAACCATACTTTTACCTTTTGAAACATCGATACCTACTGCGTTCATAAATTTATCACTCCTTAAAAAATATTACAATGGATAAATACCAGTTTTACTCATTACCTGTTCAAACTACTGTGTGTGACACGAATGCACCTAATGTGATCCAACCTGCATAAAACGAACACTGTGAATGAGGAGCCGGTTATCAGTCTAAAGTACGGACGCGAGGTCCAAGTGATGAAGTCGATATACCATTGCATCCTACATTCTAACAGTTTAAGTAATGAGATGGATAAATCCTTACTGGAAGTAAGGGGATTACCCATAAATATATTGTAGTAGTGATGAGTTAGACGCGCAAATTTTTTACCCAAAGGAAAACATATGTTTATTTTTAGCGCTATATGTGCTAAAATATAGCCATGGGTAGTAGAAAAAACAACAGAATCTGAGAAAAGAGTTATCAGGGAAAAATAAAAATGCAGATAATATCCAGTTATGGTGTAGAATTACGAAAACAGAATATCCCGATCCGCCAGACACTGGAGATCTATCGTTCTGCTGTCAGCTATCTGATTGGGATTTATGTGCAGGTATGGGAAGAATTAGCAGAAATCCCGGATGCAAAGAGGCGTTTTAATGCTGCAGAACATCTGGTACATACTACGAAGAAAAACAATGCCTGTTTTGATTTTGATATCCGGTTCCCAAAGATGCCTTCCTATCTGCGCAGATCTGCCATCCAGCATGCACTGGGGACAGTATCCTCTTATAAAACACGGCTGGATCTATGGGAAAAGACCGACGGAAAGAGCGGGAAACCAAAGCTTGTATATGAGAATCACGCCATGCCGGTCTTCTACCGTGATGTCATGTATCGTGAAGGCGCGGAAGGGAAAGACGAAGCATACCTGAAACTCTATGACGGTCATGACTGGAAATGGTCCTGTGTACGTCTGGATCATACGGATATGGAATATCTGAGAAAATGCTGGTCAGGGAAAAAGGCATCTGCCCCGACTCTGGAAAAGAGACACCAGAAGTATTTTTTGCGTTTTTCCTATAAAGAGGAAGTAACACTTACCAAAACACCTGTGAAAGAACAGATTATCTGTAGCGTGGACTTAGGGATCAATACCGATGCAGTCTGTACGATCATGCGGGCAGACGGAACTGTCCTGGGAAGAAGATTTATAGATCATCCCAGTGAAAAAGACCGGATGTACCGCACACTGGGACGGATCCGCAGATCCCAGAGGGAACATGGCTCTGCGCAGACACAGGGAAGATGGGCATATACGAAACGTCTGAACACAGAACTGGGTAAAAAGACTGCAGGTGCGATTGTAAGATATGCGGAAGAAAACCATGCAGATGTGATCGTGTTCGAGTATCTGGAGATGCAGGGGAAGATATCGGGAAAGAAAAAACAGAAACTGCACCTGTGGAGAAAAAGAGATATCCAGAAGTGTTGTGAACATCAGGCACACAGGAAAGGGATGCGGGTATCCAGGATCTGCGCATGGAATACCAGCAGACTGGCTTATGATGGTTCCGGGGCGGTAACACGTGACTGGGAAAATCACAGCCTCTGTACTTTCCAGACAGGAAAACGATATAATTGTGACCTGTCAGCATCCTATAATATAGGGGCGAGATATTTTATAAGGGAACTTTTAAAACCCCTTCCGGCAACGGAAAGGTCTTTACTGGAGGCAAAAGTCCCTCCTGTAAAGCGTAGAACCTCATGCGTTTATGCAGATCTGAGGAAACTCCATTCAGAAATGGAACGTTTAAAAGCAGCATAGATACAGGCAGATATACAGTGGACTACCTGTAATGTGGGAACCTGCCATATCTGGCATGGGAAATGCGCATAACTGCGTACCTAAGTTATAGGCGTATCCGCCGATATTCAGTCTGACGCCTAAAGCGTCTGGAAGCACGTGACTTCAGTCATGTGAGGTTCACATCAAAGTAAAATGGCTTTATAATAAAAATAAGGGCGAGTAGCATAATGAGTCGGAAAACAATAGTTATGCTGCTTGTTTTTATAAAATGAATTTCAGGAGGAACTGCATATGCATGAGTATGAAATTTTTATTGAGGATATAAATCCGTGTGGAGGAGAACAATACAGTAAAAAAACTTTGATCGAGGCAGAAGCAGCCAGCCCGGAAGCCTATGTAAAAGAAAATGGAAGATTTCCGATTCTGGAATCCACACGCAATGAGAGTGGAGATGTTGTAATAGTAACAGGAGACAATCAGGGTTCTTTTGTACGTTATACTTTTACGGAATAAGAATGCCAGTCAGCAAGGAGTGGATTTTGTGAAATATGAAATTGGAGACTTTGTCAGCAAATCAGTTACAGGTATCTGTAAAATAGAAAATATTTTATATTTGAATCCGCAGGATGAAAAAAACGATAAGTTATATTATCTGATGAAACCAGTAGAAGATGAAAAGGACAAAATATATGTTCCTGTTTCAAGCTCAGATTCAAGACTGAGATTATGTCTGACAAAAGAAGAAGCCTGGAATCTGATCAAACGAATTCCGGATATCCCGACAGCATGGACAAACAATGAAAAAATGAGGGAACAAAATTATAAAGAAGCAGTAAGAGCAAATAACCCTGAGGCATTAGTTGCTATTATAAAAATGATTTATCAGCGGAAGCAGAAAAGACTTGCACAGGGGAAAAAGTGTACTGCTACAGATGCAAGGTATTTCCAGATAGCAGAAAATCTGTTATATATGGAACTGGGAGTTGCACTTGAAAAGCCAAAGCAGGAAATTTGTAAAACGATTATTGATTACATCGATCAAAATAAAATAGATTGATGTGCATTGTAAAATGTAAATTGTAAAAAATATTTCGTTTGACTTTTTAGAAAACAGGAAATATAATGATAATGAACGAGTAGCAGATGAGCGTAAATCCAGTTTCATGCTACTCGTTTTTCTTTTGTTAAAATAGAATATTTGCCATGAAGAAAGTGTGTAGCCTGTCAGCGTAAGTCCAGCTTATGTGACAGGGTGCGCATTTTTTTTGTGCAGAAAAGAGAGGAGTAAAAGTAAAATGGCAGAAAGCAACAAAATGAAGGATATGCCGGTGAATAAGCTGATGATCCAGATGGGAATCCCTATGATCTTATCCATGGCATTGCAGGCGGTCTATAACATTGTAGACAGTGCGTTTGTAGGAAATATGAGAGTAGGCAGTGAAGCTGCATTAAATGCCCTCACTCTGGTATTTCCGGTTCAGATGCTTATGGTAGCGGCAGGAATCGGAACAGGTGTAGGAACCAATGCACTTCTTGCAAGGACACTTGGACAGGGAAACAGGGAAAAGGCTGCAAAGGTAGCAGGAAACAGTCTGTTCCTGGGTGTGATCATTTACGTGGTCTGCTTACTGTTTGGTATTTTTGGAGTGAAAGCATATATTTCATCACAGACAGTTGATGCAGAAGTACTTGAAATGGGAGTCAGTTATCTGCGGATATGCTGTGTGATTTCTTTTGGTATTATTTTCTTTTCTTTATTTGAAAAGCTATTACAGGCAACAGGTCGTTCTCTTTATTCTACAATCGGACAGGTGGTTGGTGCCGTTGTAAATATTATTCTCGATCCGATCATGATCTACGGTATTGGACCTTGCCCTGAAATGGGAGTGAAAGGTGCAGCTTACGCAACTGTAATTGGTCAGGTTGCTTCTGCTGTATTGCTGCTTATTTTTCATATGAAACTGAACAGGGAATTCGGGCATGGACCGAAATACATGAAACCGAATGCTGGTGTTATAAAAGAAATCTATGCAATCGGACTTCCGGCAATTATTGCGCAGGCTCTGATGTCTATTATGGTTTATGTGATGAATCTAATCCTGAAGTTCAATCCATCAGCACAGACAGCCTATGGATTGTTCTATAAAGTCCAGCAGTTTGTTCTCTTCCTTGCTTTTGGTCTGCGAGATGCGATCACTCCGATCATTGCATTTGCTTATGGAATGAGAAGCAAAAAGAGAATTCAGGATGGTATCAAATATGGAATTATTTATACCATTGCATTAATGATTCTGGGAATTGCAATTACGGAAATTTTCCCCGGAGCATTTGCAATGCTGTTTAATGCAGGACAGTCAAGAGAATATTTTATTGCCGCGATGAGAGTGATTTCAGTGAGTTTCTTGTTTGCCGGAATTAATGTTGCTTATCAGGGAATTTACCAGGCATTGGATGGCGGCCTGGAATCACTGGTGATTTCACTTTTGAGACAGCTGATTATTATCCTGCCACTGGCGGGAATCTTTTCTCTGTTTGTCAGAAATGGTCAGATGGGAGTTTCGTTGATCTGGTGGGCATTTCCAATTACTGAAATAATTTCATGTTTTGTGGGATATGTATTTTTAAAGAAAATCAGAAAAAATAGGGTTGATGTTTTAAACTAGGAGGAATCAGAGATGGCAAAAAGAATTATTACGATCAGCAGGGAATTTGGAAGCGGTGGACGTTTTATCGGAGAAGAAGTGGCAAAGAAACTCGGAATTGCCTATTATGATAAAAATATCATTGGTCAGATTGCAGAAAAGTCCGGCTTATCACCGGAATATATTCAGGAAAATGCGGAATTATCTCCGAAAAAAGGTTTGTTCGCATATGCATTTTCCGGTCGTGATATCACAGGAAAATCTGTGGAGGACATGGTGTATGAGGCACAGAGAAATATTATTTTAGAATTGGCTGAGAAGGAGCCTTGTGTGATCATTGGAAGAAATGCAGACTATATACTGAAAGACCGGGACGATGTGCTGAATGTATTTATTCATGGGGACATGCCGGAAAAAATAAAGCGTATCACTGGTTTATACAATGTAAAAGAGAAGGAAGCTGTGAAAATGATGGCAGACACAGATAAAAGGCGAAGAACAAATTATAACTTTTACACAGATCAGAACTGGGGAAAAGCCAGCAATTACACACTGTGCCTGAACAGCTCACAGCTTGGATATGACAGATGTGAGATGATAATTATGGAATGCGTGAAATAAAAACAGATTATGTTTTTATTCAAATTGACTGAGTGGAAGATCCCTTTTTCTATGTAGTGTATCTGTAAAATAAAAGAAGCAGATATAATGAAAAGGAATAAACCAGCTTGTATCATTCAGGTAAGAGTTAAGTGATGGAAGCATTTCAGATAATAATAGTTACTTTGCGCATTTTGTGTTATAATTGAAATTAACAGGAAATGATAAATATCTGCAAAATGAATGTTTATCAGGAACTTACCGGAGGACATTTTAGTTAAGGCATAATAAATTTCGGACTTTGTAAAATGCAAAAGGGAGATCAATGATATGAGAAAAAAAACAGTTCAAACAAGCAGTGCCAAAAGCAGTACCAAAAGCAGTACCAAAGGCAATGCAAAGAGTAATACAAAGAGCAATGCAAGAAACAGCGTAAAAAGCAGTGCAAAAAACAGTCCTCAAAAAGCTGTTAAGACTGTTGCTCCAACAGTAGAGAATGTTTCTGTTAAGCAAGCCGTAATTGTTCAGAAGCCATCTGTTGAACAGAATGAACAGAACATTCCAACGAGACAGCCTGATCTGGGACCGCGAAGAAGTGTAGCCTTCATTGGATCAGAATGTTATCCATTTGTTAAGACCGGCGGATTGGGAGATGTAATGTCTGCCCTGCCAAAGAGTCTGGCAAAATTAAACATTGATGTTAAGGTCATTATTCCAAGATACAAATGTATTCCTCAGAAATTTCAGGAAAAGATGGAATACAGGGGTTCCTTTGATATGAATCTCTGCTCTGATGGAAAGCAGTATTATGTGGGAATTATGGAATATCAGGAGGATGGGGTTGTCTATGATTTTATAGATAATGATGAGTTCTTCTCCTGGGGAAATCCATATACGAATCTCATAGATGACATTCCGAAATTCTGTTATTTTGCAAAAGCTGCCCTTGCTGCCCTTAATTATTTGAACTGGACTCCTGATGTAGTACATTGTCATGACTGGCAGGCAGCTTTAGTACCACTTTATCTGAGAACCTGTTTTCAGGATACAGATGTAGGACGTGCAATTTCAGTACTCACAATACATAATCTGAAGTTCCAGGGTATTTATGACAGAAAAAAGATTCAATACTGGTCAGGACTTCCTGATTATGTATTTAATAAGGACTGCATGATCCAGAACTGGCTGGATGCCAATATGTTAAAGGGTGGCATCGCTTACAGCAATAAAGTTACAACTGTAAGTAACACCTATGCCTGGGAGATTCAGACAGAGGAATATGGAGAGGGACTTGCAGAGCATTTAAGATATCACAACAATAAGATTCTGGGAATTGTGAATGGTATTGATACGGATATCTGGAATCCTGCAACTGATAAGCTGTTAGCTGCTGATTATGATGAGAAGTCAGCGATAAAGAATAAAAAGGTTAATAAAAAAGCTCTTCAGGAATCTCTGGGGCTGGATGTAGATGAGCATAAGATGGTAATCGGACTTATTTCACGTCTCACCAACCAGAAAGGTCTTGATCTTGTAAATGACGTAATCCCGGGAATTATGGATGAACATACGCAGGTGGTTGTTCTTGGTACTGGTGATTCTCAGTATGAAAATACATTCCGTTATTATGAAAACAAATATAAAGGCAATTTCTGTGCATATATTGCTTACAATGAAAATGTGGCTCACAATATTTATGCAGGATGTGATGCACTTCTGGTTCCATCAAGATTTGAACCATGTGGACTTACACAGCTTATAGCCATGAGATATGGTGCAGTTCCGATTGTAAGAGAGACCGGAGGACTTAAAGATACGGTTCAGCCTTATAATATGTTTGAGAATACAGGAAACGGTTTTACATTTGACAGATATGAAAGCGGGCTGCTTTACGATGCGATCAACAGAGCAAAGACGCTCTATTTCGAGAACAGAAAATCCTGGGATGATATGGTGATCCGTGATATGAATAAAGATGTTTCCTGGGAAAAGAGTGCAAAACAGTACAAAGATATGTATGTAGGATTAACACCAAGAGATTAGTGTGCCGACAATATGCTCTGGTGTATATTTCGAAAACGATGTACTGGTCTTTCCAAATGGCTACGCAGTGCGTAACAAATTGAGACAAAATCTGGTTGATAAACCAGATAAAAGTGATATACTGAATACAGAAGAAAAGAAACCGTGTGGAATTACAGTTTTGTTTTCACACGGTTTTTTAGAAAATCGAGGTTAGACAAGACTAACATGTATGATGTTAATTTACTAGACAATGTAAAAAAGGACGGATTTCTATGAAATATTGATTTATGGTGCAGATGTGATTGGAGGAAAACAACATGAAAAACGAAGAATACAAAAAACTGTCAATTGCTGAATTTACAAAAGTAGCAGGAAGATATGAAAGTAACCATGCTGGTATTTACGAAATGTGTAAGAAAGATTATCCGGATATTCTGGAAGAATTAGAGAAGGAGCCATTTAGAGATTTATTGGATGCCGGCTGCGGACCTGCTCCGATGATTTCTTTATTATCAAAAAAATATCCAGACCGACATTATACAGGTCTGGATTTGACTCCGGCCATGATTGAACAGGCAAAAAAGAAAAACATTTCAAATGCAACGTTTGTTGTAGGAGACTGTGAGAACTTTCCTTTTGAAAATGATTCATTTGATGCAATTATTTGTTCTATGAGTTTTCATCATTATCCGGATCCACAGGCATTTTTTGACAGTGTAAAAAGATGTCTTCGTCCAAATGGAAGATTGATCCTGCGGGATGTGACCAGTGACAATAAAGTATTGGTATGGCTGATGAATACATTGGAAATGCCTCTGGCAAATATATGCGGACATGGAGATGTTCGGGTTCCAACAAGAGATGTGGTCATGAAATGCTGCAGAAAAGTAGGATTAAAAGTAGAAAAATTTGAAATCCGCAAAGGTATGAGGATGCATTGTGTTGTCAGAAAAGCCTGAAGGAGACTAGCTATGAAATTTTATGAAAGTGGAGACAATCGTAAACCTGTGATATTTTTATTTCCCGGTACCTGTTGCCTGTATAGTAGCTTTGATCATGTACTGGATGGGTTACATTCTTATTTTTATACGGTAGCAGTTTCTTATGATGGATTTGATCCGAACGAGAAAACAGAATTTTATTCGATGGAAGATGAATGTGAAAAAATTGAGCAAGAAATCAGAACAAAGTATGGTGGGAGAATTAAAGCAGCGTATGGATGTTCCCTTGGAGGAAGTTTTGTATCCCTTCTGATTCAGCGGAAAAGAATCCATATAGATCATGGCATCATTGGGAGCAGTGATATGGATGAAGCAGGTTCGTTTATGGCAAAGCTCCAGTCATCTATCATTGTGCCAATTATGTATAAAATGGTACACACGGGTAAATTACCTAAGTTTATGCAAAAGAAAATAAATGAAGCAGATGAATCAAGAAAGAAACTGATTGATGGATTTGTAAATATGTTTGGTATTGACAAGGGAGGAAGTCCATGGATTACGAAACAGAGTGTTTATAATCAGTTCTATTCTGATCTGGTTACGAAAGTCCAGCATGGAATTGATGTACCGGGAACAACAATTCACGTGTTTTATGCAACAAAGATGGGTGAAAAATACGAAAAGAGATATTGTACTTATTTCAAAAATCCGGATATCCGAAGACATAACATGCAGCATGAAGAACTGTTTTGCTGCCATAGTGCAGAATGGGTGAAAGAAGTAAAAAAAGCAGTGGAAGGCGACAGACAATGAAAGAAAAAGTGAATGTGACAGGTGTGCCGGAAACGATGGTACAGACCTTGTATGCAAGAGCAAAAGAAACAAGAAAGAAAAATGCTAAAATAAATGACGAAATTGCAGTAGAACTTGTGAAAAAGCTTGATTATGACTTTTCCAAAGCAGATAAAGATAACGCTATGACTTATGGTGTGATTGCGAGAACAATTGTATTAGACCGGATGGTCAGAAAATATTTGGAGAAGCATGAAAATACAGTTGTCGTAAATATTGCATGCGGACTGGATACCAGATGCTACCGGATGAAGGGAAAATATCTGCGCTGGTATAATGTAGACCTTCCGGAAACAATGAAAATAAGGAGCCAGTTCCTTACCGAAACTGATCCGGTGTATCAGATTGCAAAGTCTGCAATGGATGATTCCTACATAGATGATATCGATTATCACGGTAAGAATATTCTGGTAATAATCGAAGGACTTACAATGTATTTGTATGAGAAAGATATCAGGAAGATGTTTTCTATTATTGATAAATCATTTCAGAAAGTTACAGTAATGGTCGAAACCATGTCACCCTTTGTTGTAAAGCATATGAAAGAGAAATCCATAGAGGGAAGCAATGCAAAATTCACATGGGGAGTTAAGAACAGAAAGGAGCTGCAAAGAATCATACCGGCATTTTCTGTTCGGCAGGAAGTCAGTCTTGTTGAAGGAATGAAAGAGCTTATGCCTGTTTATTATGTAATAGGTAAGATTCCGGCTGTTCGGAATATCTCAAATAAAATAATAGTTTTGGAGAAACATAGCTGATATTAAGGGAGGAGATGATACAGATGAAGAAAAGGCATTTTGATGTGGAATCAGATGGATTTTATGGTGCATACTGGAAATGTAAAACAGGCTCAGACTGTGCAATGATTGCGATGATCGGGGATGATCCGGAGGATTATCTGGCGCGTACATCCGTGAAATGGTTACATAAACTCGGTGTGAACGTGATGACGATGTCGCCGGCAAAAAAGGATTATGGACATCATAATTATCCGCTGGAACGTATAGAGAAAGCAATCAGTTGGTTAAAAATACATGGTAATCAGAAGATAGGAATTGTCGGGGCATCTACTACAGGAACACTTGCATTGACTGCCGCTTCTTATTTTAAGGATATCACATTGACGATAGGTCTGACACCGAGTGACTTTATCTGGCAGGGATTTATGCAGGGTAAAAGAGATGGTTGTAAGGAATGGCCAATGGAGGGAGAATCTCTTTTTTCGTATAAAGAAGAACCACTTCCATACATGCCGTTTTGTTACAAACATCCGGATTACTGGCATGTGATTGAGAAAGAAACAAAACGGACCGGTGATATGATCAATTCAAGAAAACTATTTGATGATTCTGAAAAGGCTCACCCAATCACAGAAGACGAGATGATCAAGATTGAAAAAATCCATGGAACAGTATTGTTAATTGGTGCTGAAGATGATGTGTTGTGGGATACTGCAAAATATATCCGCCGTATGAAGCAGCGTATGAAAGAACATTCACACACATGCAGATTGGATTATGTCATTTATGAGCATGGAACCCATTTCGTTTTTCCGGAGAGCATGCTAAAGACAATGCTCCCGGTTGGATCCGGACTCTTTGTGAAACTGGCATTTCAGGCAGCAAGAAAACATCCGAAAGAATGTCGCAGAGCACGTCTGGATATTGACTGGCGGGTAAGAAATGCTGTTGCAAAATGGAAGAGAGTAGATAGATAAAAAATAGACAGAAGGTGGAAGTGTGGTATTTAAAACAACAGGAAATAAATCAAATTCAGTCATTCTGTTTTTCCATGCAATGGGAGTAACTGGGGAAAGCAGTATGCCGGTTGCAGAGAAAATGGCAGAAAAATATTATTGCATTATGCCAACATCGACTGTGTATTGCTCCGGACAGAGGTATCAAAGCAAAAGAGATGAGATACAACAGATTGTACGATTTTTGGGGAACCATGGAATCAAAGAAATAGAACTTATAGTTGCATCTTCGATTGGAGCAGATCTCGCCATGGCATTCCTGACAGAGATAAAAATACCGGTAAAGCATGTTTTTTTTGATGGCGGGCAGTTTGCACAGATTGGAAAGGCAACACGCAGAATCATGGTTCCGTTCTTATATATAGCAATGAAAAGTTTATATTGGTCAAAAGGAAAAACACTAAAGAGAATCATGTGGTGTGACGATGATAAAATTAAACCTTACTTTATAGAGGCAGGAAAGAACTTGACGTATGGAAATCTGAGGAGACAGCTGACAGACAGTTTGGAAGATAAGCCATTTTCAGAACTGTCAGAAGAATTGCAGAAACATACATTCTGGGAATTTGGAAGTATAGAAGAACATTTTAAATACAGAAATGCAGTGATGCAGACTTATATATACGGTAACTTTCCGGTTTTTGAGGGATTCAACCATATGCAGTATCAAATTCAAAATCCGGAGGGATTTTCCAGAATGCTCGAAACAATTATTGAGACTGACCGATTACCGGAATTGGCATTTGCGATGTGGTATAGAGGAAAATAGTTATGAAAAATGCTTATGAGCTTGCTGAAAATATATTGAAGTCCAAACCTGATAAGAATATAGAATTAAAATCATCAGATTCTTTTGCCAGTATTGAGTTATATGGTACATCAGCTTGCAAAAAGGTACAGGATACGGAATTCTGTGAATGTTTTCATTTGGAAAATGAGAGCGGTACAGGAATGATTACATTGTATCATGTGTTTCCAGGAATTGATCTGGTTTATAATGATATGCATATGGAGTATTGCAACAAGGAGCAAAAGCCGGCTTCCAGTGTGATGGAAATAAACTATTGCATGGAAGGCCGTTGCGAATGCGTGTTTGAACAAAATGAATATGGTTATATAGCGGCAGGAGACTTGTCATTTTGTTCTTTGAAAAAAACTGGGCATGTGTCAGAGTTTCCAACATCGCGTTATCATGGAATTACCATTACGCTTGACTTTTCCATGATTACAGACGAAATGAAAAGGATACTGCAATTATTGTCTGTAAATCTGGAAAAGATTAGTAACATTTCAAAAACACATAGTTTTACTATTATACGGGCAAATAAGTCAATAGAACATATCTTTTTGGAATTGTATAAAGTTCCTGAAGAAATCAGATATGGTTATATTCGTGTGAAAATTCTGGAACTATTATTAGTATTAACTGGATTTGATTTAAAGAAAAATAATTCTGAGCATGTATATTTTTCGGATGTACAGATTGATGCAATAAAGCAGGTTCATGCGTTTCTAAAGGGACACTATAGGGGGCATTATACGATTGAAGAATTGTCAGTGCGTTTTAAAATGTCACCAACTGTTTTGAAAAAATGCTTTAAGGGTGTATACGGAAATTCTGTGTACGCTTATATGAAAAAGTACAGGCTGCAGATGGCGGAACGCCTTTTAAAAGAAAATAAACTTACGATCGGGGAGATAGCATTACAAATTGGCTATCAGAATCCGAACAAATTTACATCTGCATTTCGTACAGAATACGGTATGACACCAACGGAATACCGTAAGAAAAAGACACAGGAAAGTCTGAATGGATAGAAAAAGAGTCTGTTTAGTAATTGAGATTCTATATGGAAATCTATAAAATATGCGTTGTAGTTAGAAGAATCTAACTGCAACGATTTTTAATTTAAGGAGGCATCTCATGAAGCAGAAAAAACTTTTAACATTATTTTTAACAGTTGCAACGTCATTTTCAATGTTAGTTGCTTGTAGTAACGCTACATTTGCAGAAAGTACAGGTACGGCAACTGTTACAGAAAGTACAAATACGACGGACAAGAAACAGAAAGCAGATGAAAATCAGGATGCTGCAAAACAACTTTTGGTTGATTTGACGGGTTCATATCAGGAACTATGGCCGGTAATTCTTGATGAAAAATATCAGCAGATCTGGATTGATGATTGTACAGAGTTGGTTGGTGAGGAAAATGCGGAGGCAGCATATGATAAGTTAGCATCCATGGTTTCAGGAACAATTTATGGAGAAGAAGCAGTAGAAGCATACAAAGATGGCGATGGTGTTTATGACTGCTCTTTTAAAGAAGGTGTAAATAAGCTGGAATTTAATGGTTCTGATTCAGTGATCAAGGGATATGATTCAGAAGGAAAAGAAATCTTTTCCCATACATATCATTATGTTGGAATAGAAGAAGTACGTGGGTTATACGAATTTAAAAGTGACGATGCAGACTCAGGCGAATTTACTTATTTCTGCATAGCACCAGATACAAATGATACAACCTATCATATTGAATTGCGCTACGGCAGCGATTTGGAGGCACTTGGAAAATATGATGAAGGAGACTATGCATACTGGCTTGGCTCAGGTATTTCAACAGACTATGATCAGACAATGGTTGAGAACTGTATAGAACTTTTCTGCAAAGAAAATCTGTCTGAATAGAACAGACTTGTAAAACTGCAGAAAGCATCTGCGGAGTGGAAACTGAATACACGAGGAAAATAAAAAATTGAAACACTAAGACTTGACAAATTCTTGTAATGAGTTAAAATATAACAGTGCTATATAGCACTGTTATATTTTTGAGGAGAAGTTTAGAGGATACGAAAAAAATGTCGACGAAAGCAGAAGATACACAAAAAAATATATTAGATACAGCCAGAAAACATTTCCTGAAAGATGGTTTGACAGGAGCATCTTTAAGAAATATTGTAAAAGATGCAGGGCTTACTACTGGCGCATTTTACAAATATTATCCAACGAAAGAGGCACTTTTTGATGCACTGACGGATCCTTATATGGAACATATTTATCAGATTTATGACCAGATCGTTGAGGAGTTTGAAAAGCTTTCTGCCAGTGATCAGACAAGGAATATGTCGGATACATCCAGTGATGGGATGGAGCAGATGGTTGATTATATCTATGATCATTATGATAATTTCAGATTATTGTTGAAATGCGGAGACAGTGGAAAATTTGAATTATTCATACACAATATGGTGGAGCGGGAAATGAAGTCCAGCCTGAAATATATGGAAAAAATGAAGGAAGCCGGTGTAAAAATACCGGTTGTAGAGGAAAGCCTTATGCATATGATCTATACGGGATTTTTTTCATCAGTATTTCAGATCATTGAGCATGATATAGACAGGGAGACTGCAAAGAAAAATGTACATCAACTGAAAGAATTTAATACAGGTGGCTGGGAACGATTGTGGAATATTGAATTTCCAGTATAACTGATGCAGGAATTCTGAATAGGTTATGTGTGTTGCAGGTTCTGGATTTCTGAATAAAGTTCAGACAGGATAATAATATCAGGTGGTTGATGCCAGTAAACCACCTATTTTATTATATGTTGGTTAGCGCGAACTAACAGAAGGTAAAGCAATAAAACGAAACAATAAAACGAAACAATAAAACGAACGTAAGGAGTGAAGAGATGTGAAAGAAAAAAAGAAGTCGACAATCAGCTGGATCCTGACATGGGCGGGACAAAAAAGAATTGCTTATGTGTGGAGTGTGTTACTTGCAATAGGAAATGTGATTTTTAAGATTTTGCCGTATTTTATTATTGCAGATGTAGTAAAGCTGTTTTTAAATGGTGAAAAGGAGTTTGAAATATATCTTGCAAAAGCGGTTCTGATTGCATTATCGTTTATCATTGCAGAACTGCTTCATTCACTTTCGACAGCATTGTCACATAAAGCAACGTTTGCAGTACTTGCAAATATAAGAAAATCCTGCTGTGACAAGCTGGCGCGGGTACCTCTTGGCTATGTGAAAGACACACCTTCCGGTACATTTAAAAATATTATGGTGGAAAGAATCGACAGTATCGAGACAACACTGGCGCATATTGTCCCGGAATTCACGTCCAATCTGCTGGCACCGATTGTGATTTTGATTTATTTCTTCCTGACAGACTGGAGACTGGCACTCTGGTCATTGGTGCCGGTTATAGTGGGATTTCTTTCCTATTTTGGAATGATGCTGGATTATAAACCAAGCTTCGAGAGAACGGTTCAGACAACAAAAGATCTGAATGATGCGGCAGTGGAATATATTGACGGAATCGAAGTGATCAAGGCATTTGGAAAGACAGAAAGTTCTTATGCAAAATTTACAAAGGCGGCTATGGCTTATGCAGATTCCTTTATTTCCTGGATGAAACGGTGCTCGATCTTTCATGGACTGATGATGGTGGTCACACCTTATACGCTTCTTACGGTATTGCCGTTTGGGGCACATTATGTAGCCAATGGAACACTTGCGATTTCAGATTTTGTCATCTGCATTATTTTATCACTTGGAATCGTTGGACCGTTGATCACAGTGGGTTCCTATACAGATGATCTTGGCAAGATCGGAGTGATTGTTGGTGAAGTGGCAGGAATTCTGGAACAGCCGGAGCTTGAACGTCCAGAGAAAAGTAAAAGTGTTCCAAAAGATAACTCCGTTACTCTTGAAGATGTCAGATTTGGTTATCACGACAAAGAGATTCTGCATGGAGTAACTATGGAGCTGAAAGCAGGAACGGTAAATGCAATCGTAGGACCTTCCGGAAGCGGCAAGTCGACCATCGCAAAGCTGATTGCGTCCTTGTGGGATGTGGATTCCGGAAGCATTAAAATCGGTGGAGTTGATGTCAAAGAAATGTCGCTTGCAGATTTTAATCGGAAAATTGCATATGTTGCACAGGATAATTATCTGTTCAATGAAACGGTACGTGAAAATATCAGACAGGGAAATCCAGAGGCTACAGATGAACAGGTCATCGAGGTGACAAAGAAAAGCGGATGCTATGAATTTATCATGCAGTTGGAGAATGGATTTGATACGGTTGTAGGAGGTGCAGGAGGACATCTGTCAGGAGGCGAGAGACAGCGTATCTCCATTGCAAGAGCAATGCTAAAGGATGCTCCGATCGTGATTCTTGATGAGGCAACTGCCTACACAGATCCGGAAAATGAGGCAATTCTGCAGAATTCTATCGCAAAACTGGTAGCAGGGAAGACCCTGATCGTAATAGCACACAGACTTTCTACTGTTAAGGACAGTGACCAGATCTTTGTTGTAAATGATGGAAATGTAACAGCACATGGCACACATGAGGAACTTCTGGTGTCATGCCCGCTTTATAAGGAAATGTGGAATGCCCATATTTCTGTAAAAGATACAGTGAAGGAGGGAGAATGATATGTTTGGGATTCTGGCAAAATTCTTTCGTTTTTCAGGCAGGGAAAATGGCAATAAATTTAAACTGTCGATAGTGATCGGACTCATAGAGGCTCTTGCCTCAGCAATGAAGATTCCGGCTATTATGTACATACTGATTGGTCTGCTGAGTGGGAAACCGACAGGAAAATATATTGGAGGCTCCGTTGCGATTATGGTTCTTGCAATTGTAGTCGACGTAATCTGCAAGAGATACTCTACAGTGCTTCAGACAGAGGGAGGATATAATGCAAGTGCTTTTATGAGAATCAAGATTGCAGAACATCTGCGATATCTGCCGATGGGGTATTTCAATTCCAATAGTATCGGGGAAATTTCTTCCATTACAACCAATACAATGGAAATACTTGGCGATGTGGCTGCGAGAGTGGTTATGCTGACAATGCAGGGAATTCTGGAAACATCAATGATCATTCTTATGCTGTTTATTTTTGACTGGAGAATCGGACTGATAGCTGCAGCAGGAGTACTTATTTTCTTTGGGGTCAATTCTGTAATGCAGAATGCAGGGAAAAAAGATTCAGAGCAAAAAGTGTTATGCGATACAGAGCTTGTAAACCAGATCATGGAGTATCTGCAGGGAATATCAGAGGTGAAATCATACAACCTGCTCGGAAAACAGGCAAAAAGATTAAACGATGCAAATGAAGCATGCGAAAAGGTCAATACAAAGATGGAGATGTTGTTTGTTCCCTATCATTTTCTGCAAAGCGTGATAACAAAAATCACAGGTGCTGTGATCGTAGCAGGCAGCGCATATTTTTATATCAATGGAACCATGAGTGCGGTCTATGCGATTGGTATGACAATCTCAGCATTTATGCTTTATTCCAGTCTGGAATGCGCAGGAAATTATTCATCCCTCTTACATGTGGTAAGTGTATGTGTAGATAAAGCAAATGCAATACTGGAGCTGGACACCATGGATATCGACGGCAAAGAGATCCATCCGGAAAATTACGATATCAGACTTTCTAACGTTTCATTTTCCTATGACAAACGGAAGATCATTGACGATATATCGCTCTCTGTCCCACAGAAAACGACGACAGCAATTGTTGGACCGTCTGGTGGAGGAAAATCAACACTTTGCAATCTGATTGCCAGGTTCTGGGATGTGGATTCCGGGGAAGTGACACTTGGAGGTGTGAATGTAAAAGACTACAGCATGAACAGTCTGATGAGTAATTTCTCATTTGTGTTTCAGTCGGTGTATTTGTTTGCAGACACCATTGAGAATAATATTAAATTCGGACGCCAGGATGCAAGTCATGAGGAAGTGGTGGAAGCGGCGAAGAAAGCATGCTGTCATGATTTCATCAGCAAACTTCCTGATGGATATGATACAGTGATTGGAGAGGGAGGAGCTACACTTTCCGGTGGTGAGAAACAGCGTATTTCCATAGCCAGGGCAATTATGAAGAATGCACCAATCGTTATATTAGATGAAGCAACGGCCAATGTTGATCCGGAGAATGAAAAGGAGCTGATGGATGCAGTAGATGCACTTACAAAGGAAAAAACGATTATTATGATTGCCCACAGACTAAAAACAGTCAGACATGCAGATCAGATTGTGGTTGTTGACAAAGGAAAAATTGTGCAACAGGGAACACATGAGCAGCTAATGAAGCAGGAAGGTATCTATAAGAGATTTGTGGATGCAAGGCAGCAGGCGGTGAGCTGGAAACTGGTGTACTGAGAAATATATATAGGTGGCTAAGGAAAAAATGAAAAGGGAAAGGAAGAGGTATATATTTCTTTTTATGGACGCACCCCGTTCCCACTAGAGACGGGTGTGCCAGAGGACAGTTTCTTTGCCCGGTAATATTCCTGTTTCTGGGCATACATGGACAAATCTGCTGCCTTGGTAAGCTGCTCTACGGAAAAATCCGGATGGTCGTCGGCAAAGGCGCACCCGGAGGAAATACTCAGCGTCCCCACATTCGTCCCGGACCAGGCCGCCGCAATCCGTTGCAGCGCCGCCAGAATTTCCTGCGCCTGGGTTTGGGTCATTTGACCCAGCACCACGAACTCATCCCCACCGATGCGGAAGATTTTCCCCCGATCCCCCACCGCCTGGGTGATATACATTGGGCAGCGCCGCATATCAGCTCGTCCCCCGCCTCATGCCCCAGGGCATCGTTGACCCCCTTTAAGCCGTTGATATCCATGAGAAAGACGGTCAGATCTGTCGGAACGGAATCCGCGTACTGCTCCAGACACTCATGATACGCCAGCCGACTGAATACGCCGGTCAGAACATCTACGGAGCTTTTCATACGCTGCTCCATCAGCTTTTTGTTCATCCGAATCCGCTGCGCCGTATAATACTCGTAAATCCATTGGATCAGAACGCTGACAACACTAAAGAGCGCCAACAGAGCCACCAGCGTTTGCAGCAAAAAGGCGGTGATATTTTGGTGTAGGTTTTCGCTGACATCTATGCCTTGCAGGTACAGCTCCTTGAAGATGGCCTTTCGCAGAAACAGGATGCACAGAATGCCCACCACTACCGCAACGGTTTCCGAATAGATCAGCTGCTTCCGGTTTCCGGACTCTTGCATTGCCGGAGGACAGTCGCATAGCTGCGACAATCTGTTTTTCACCGACTTCCGAGTCAGAACCCAATGGATGCCGCAGCAGGCGATGATCGCCAGGACATAGGACAGCCAGTCCCGGAATATGGGATAGGAAAACAGATTTTCTAAAATCATTTGCCGCAGCATAGGGAAACTGCAATATAACGCGGCAAAAACGCACAGCCCATGAAGAAGGGTGCTGGCAGCCGCAATCCCCGCAATGCCCAGATAGACATACCTGCGAGGCTTCCGAAAATAAAGGTCAAAGAGCCAACCGGCTCCCGCCGCAAACAGCACGCGGGCAAATACCAGCATTATGGATCCAAGGGGCATTCCGCTGGCAAAGGGAGAAAATACCCGGTCGAGCTGGGACAGGCTGTAGGTGCCGATCCACATGGACGTGACCACAAAAACGCATACCACCGGCACACTCCCCTGTGCCCCCAGCATCATAGCCGCCACAATCACAAGAATGTGCAACGTGGTGGTGGAAATGGCCGGAAGCTCAATGTATCCCAGATAAGAAAAGGCAAACACCGCTTCCCAGGCCATCAGCATCAGGATGATCTCCTGCAATTTCTTTTTCGTCAGAGCAATCCCATATCGCTGTCGAAAACGCTCCATACTCCTTACTCCTCCACATCCTTTTCTTCATGTATTATACTTATATTATACTTATTCCTGTGTGAAAAGCAATACGATTCATAAATCTTTGCAAACATCAACCTGGACGAGCTTCATGCAAAGCATTCCAAATATTAGCGTGAAGAAGCATACCGCCTGTTAGATGCACTCCTGAAACAGTACAACACATAAGAAAACGATTGCTACACATTTTAACGATTTATGACAAAAGCGGCTTCCCGGGACGGAGAGCCGCTGATTTTCTTTAAGGAAGTTCTCAATGAAGCTTTCCGTGCAAGGGATGTCGGAGCCGACAATGGTTAAAGTATTTCGATTTTAACGCTTCTTGCACCAACAGCGTAAAAAAATATCTTTAGAGGCCTTTGATTCTCTTTTTTACTCATTTTCCAATGCATTTTTCCTCGATAAGACTTTGAAAGGCTATGATCCAATTGCTGTTGATGGCTCGGA
Organism: Blautia wexlerae DSM 19850; assembly: GCF_025148125.1. Classification (NCBI taxonomy): domain Bacteria; kingdom Bacillati; phylum Bacillota; class Clostridia; order Lachnospirales; family Lachnospiraceae; genus Blautia; species Blautia wexlerae. The sequence continues at coordinate 3,386,914 of NZ_CP102267.1, read as the reverse complement.
TATTTATGTTGATGAAATGTATGGACAATATGTGAAAGGAGCTGCGGAAGTAACAAAAGCGGGGTTGACATCTTTTATAAAATAGTTATAATTCTAAATATTAGAAATATAACTATTTTGTTTGTGCTTAACACAAAAAGGGAAGGAACGTGAAACATGGACATATCATTGCATTATCTGACAATGGCTAACCAGATGCTGATTCAGAAGAGGCTTCTGGAGCGGGTGAAGGCTTCGGGGCTTACGCTTGGACAGCCGAAGGTTCTGGATTATCTTAAAAATCATGATGGAGCCAGTCAGAAGGAAATCGCAGCGGGTTGTTTTATTGAGGCAGGGTCTCTGACTTCAATTTTGAATCGCATGGAAGAGAAAGGTTTGATCGAGCGGCGTATGCTCAATGGAAACAGAAGGACTTTTCATATTTTCATGACAGAATCCGGGAAAAAAAGCCAGAAGCTTGTGGAAGAAGCTTTTGTGGAGATTGAGGAGGCTGCATGGAAAGATATTTCTCCAGAAGAAGCAGAGGCTTTTATGAAGATTTATCATAAAATTTACAGTAATCTGTCTGAGACAGGCTGCGAAGAAACAGGGAAAGAAGGAAGGAACAAATGAACAAATTAACAAATTAAAAAGATACGTAATCTTTCTGATCGGCCTGTTCGTGAACTCACTTGGTGTTAGTTTGATCACCAAGGCAAGTCTCGTAACCTCACCAATCACATCGATTCCGTATGTATTAAGCTTAAGTTTTCCGTTTACGTTGGGAAACTTTACGATTTTTTTCAGCGTATTTTTGATCTTACTGCAGTTGCTGATCCTGCGTAAAAATTTTAAACTGGAACATGTTTTGCAGATACCGATATCCATTATCTTTGGATATTTCATCGATCTGACCATGCTTCTGTTTACATGGGTAAATCCACAGACATACATTATGAAAATCGTATATCTTCTGATTGGGTGTCTGATCCTTGGATTTGGTGTGTACATGGAAGTGCTGGCAGACGTTGTAATGTTGCCGGGAGAATCTTTTGTCCGAGCAATCGTTCTGACATGGAGAACCAACTTTGGTACGACAAAAATCTGCTTTGACGTTTCCATGGCAGTGATCGCAGCAGTCCTGTCTTTTGTATTTACCGGACATCTCAATGGTGTGCGTGAGGGTACGATCATTGCGGCACTTCTGGTTGGATTTGTTGCCAGAGTTCTTGGTAAGAAACTTGCATCTGTCTGAAAAAGATGCAACACATAAGATTCAGAAAAAAGACAAACAGCGTGCGGATAACTACCATTATTACATAGGACGCATCTGAGGAGCATCAGCAAACTTTGATCTGATATTCTGATTCTTCATTTACAGTAATGATGATGTCCTATGATTCAGATCCTAAAGAATATGCAAGGCTTGCTGGTTTTGGTTACAGAATGCTTGCTGAGGCAATCAAAGCAGATTTGGCATATCATATCAGTTGTCCGGCACTTCTTATCTGTGGCGAAAAAGATAAAGCGGGCTCAGCCCAAAGCTACAATAAAAAATGGCATCAGAGAGAAGGTTTACCGCTTAAATGGATAAAGAATGCTGGTCATAATTCCAATACGGACCAGCCGGATGAAGTAAACAGACTGATAGAAAAATTTATCAGCGAGGTAGATAGGAGAGGAGTGCCCCGATGAAATTAAATATACAGTGGAAAAAGTATTATGTGGGATTGCATTGATATGGTCAGTGACCTGCTGATGCAGGCAGAGGCAGTCTGAGACGACTGCAGATGACAGGGAAACGCACGCTAGACCGCCGGACGAATGAAACTGATAACAATGTTTACAGGGCGAAATGCCTGGAAAGGATGGATTCATGGAAGCACCAGATGGTGAGATTTCATTTGATTAATTCAGAGTAAATGGTTGGAGAGGCTGCCCTTTGCCGTGGCATCCTTTTTTCCATTTTACAGAAGATATCAAAAATCACAGGTATTCAACCTAACGAAATCGTGATATAATCAAAATATGTTTATACGAAAAGATGGAGGTAGCTTATGGGCGTAAGTTATAACAGGTTATGGAAAATGCTCATAAATAAAAATATGAAGCGGATAGAGATGCAGTACCTCACCGGGATCAGTGGAAACATTCTTGCCAGGATGGGAAAAAACCAGTATGTATCAATGGAGACGATTGAGAAGATTTGCAAGAAACTGGACTGCACCGTTGATGAGATGATGGAATTTACAGATGATGAGTAACAGGAGCAGACATGTCAAATTATTAAACCTGGCAGAATGCTTCAGAAGTCAAAAAGAATTTGAAAAAAGATAACACGTCGGATACGGCATAAATCTCTTAGTAACGCTAAGAGCGCACTTCGATACAGACAATTTCATCTGCCTGTATCGTGCAACCTGCGGTGCTGCTCCCGGTTTTGAGAAATCTCAATCCGGGAAATACAGCGAAATCAAAGATTTCGTACAAGGGGAGTTTCCCCTTGCGGCACAGGTGCCTATCCCAATAAAGTTTATGACTGAATATTTCAGATACAGACATATAAAGTTATAAATTTGGAGGATTCATTATGAGTGAGAAAACAGAGATTACTTTCATGCAAACAAGACTAATCCGGCTTGCTTCAGAAGAGTGGCATTTACCTGTTGAACAGATTATCCACTTGTTTAAAGAAGCTGATGTTCTTGGATATATAGAAAAATGCTATGGGATTTTTCATTGTGAAGGTGATGAAGCTGTGCTTGAAGACATTACAGAATTTCTGGAAGGAAAGGGGATAAAGATTAGTGCTTGAGTTAAAAGATGGATTTGTTCTCTATCATGGAAGTTATTGTGAAGTAAAAGAGCCAGATCTTGCCAAATGTGCAAAGAGAAAAGATTTTGGGCAGGGATTTTATTTAACCACATCCAAGGAGCAGGCAGAAAGTTTTCTGAGAACCTCGATAGTCAAAGCAATCGCAACCGGAACAATTGAAGAGGGACAGAAGTATGGATATATTTCAACTTTTGAATTCAAACTTTCAGAAAATCTTGAAACGCATATTTTTGAAAATGCAGATGTAGACTGGTTACATTGCATTGCCGCTCATCGAAAGAAAAAAATGTTCATCGAAGTTGAACGTGAAATGGCAAGGTATGATATCATTGCAGGAAAGATTGCGGATGATGCAACAAACGCTACCCTTACTGCTTACCTTGCCGGGGTTTTCGGGACAGCAGGCGATAAGGAAGCAGACGATTTCTGCATCAGACAGTTGCTGCCCAATAAACTAAAAGATCAATATTGCTTCAAAACAGAAGCCGCTATTAGGTGTCTGAAATTTGTGAAAGGTGAGAAGATATGGCTGAGGTAACAATTCCAAAAGAAAAAATGAATTATACAATAGATCTTCTTATCACTATGGTGACAGATGAGATTGCAGAAGAAACGGGCAAGGACAGAAAAGAGATATTGACAGATTTTCTATGTTCAAAGACAGGAAAAGCACTGTATGATGAGAAGACAAAGTTGTGGTGCACTGGCCCGGCATATATAGCTGAACTGTATATGGAAGAATTAAAGAAATCCTGATATGGGATGTGAGTTTAAATTTATACGACAATATGGTGATAAAAAACTTCTATTTCGAGGAAGTAACAAATAAACCTATATTATTCACGGCATAGCCGTGAATAATATAGGTTTATTTATAAATTTTTATGTTACAGAAAATTACTGTGTTATGCTAACGGCAGAGAAATCTGAAAAGTAGAACCACCGCCCGGGGTATCCAGTACAGAGATTGTTCCTTTATGAAGTGAAATGATCTCATACGCAATACACAGTCCCAGACCAAAATGCTGCCTGTTATTTCTGGCAGAATCTGCCTGGTAAAAACGCCGGAAAACAGAAGTCTTGGCAAAATCCGGAATACCGGGTCCGTTGTCTTTGACGCGGATAAGAAAGTGCGTTTCGGTCTGTGAAAGGGAAAGAATAATTTTCCCGTTTTCGGGGACATAACTGATGGCATTGTCAAGAAGGATTCCAAGCACCTGACTGATCCTTTCCGGGTCACAGGGACAGGAAGGGATTTCCTCTTCCGGAAGTTCAATGAAAAATTTCATATGGTGGTCCTGCATCAGGGGTTCATACTTTTCGTAGGTATCCAGAAGTAAAGTATCCAGTTCACAGAAAACCGGATGCATTTTCCAGGAATGGTTATCTGCATTTGACAGAGAGAGCATATCATTTATCAGGAGGGACATTCGTGTCCCTTCTTTTTCTATGACTGAAAGAAAATGTCCCTGTTCTTTCGGATCTGCCTTTTTCATGGCAGAGATTCCGGACAGGATTACTGCCAGAGGGGAGCGAAGCTCATGGGAGGCAGCAGCGATAAATTCGGTCTGTTCCTGCCTGCTTTTTTCCAGGGGAGTGATCATTCTTCCGGTAAAGAACCAGGAACAGATACTCAGAGCCAGAATTGCCAGAAAAGCTGCGCCGGAGAATGCAAGTCTCTGTAACAGAATCCTGTGTTTTACAGAATCCAGGGAATACAGGATGATCATACTGACGGTTCCGTGGCTCTTGGGGATCAGAGCAGTGGAAACATAGAAATCTTTCATCTGAAAAAAGATCCGTTTTGTCAGTTTACTGACCGCACCGGGATTGGAAAGATCAAGTGCATAGGAAGCAGCAGAGATTTCTTCTGCCTTCCGGAAAATCGTTTCATCCAGAGAATCCGTCTGTAGTTTTTTCAGATAAAGAGAATTTCCGTTGTCTCTGATATCCATGGAAATATCATAATTTTTTTCTGCCTGCAAAATCCAGTCACTGCTGATGATACTCTGCGTTTCCAGATGAGAGATACAGGAGATGGCGTTGTTCTGAAAGGTATTCCACGCATTCTGGCGTGTGCTGTTTTCTGCGATGAAATTACAGGCAGTTGTCATAATAAAAATGACGATGCCAATGATCAGAGCAGAGAAAAAAGTCATTTGAATATGAAGTCTGCGAAACATGAAATATTTACTCCTTTATGAGATTGTATGGTAATTGTATCATGAAAACCTGTAAATAATCTCTAAAAAAATTCCTGTAACCGAGTATAGAGACAATTTAGAGAAAACTCATGTATAATGAAAGATCAGGAGGATGAAAACAGATGAAAATTTTACTGATAGAGGATGACAGGGAACTGGCAGAGAGCATGAGATTTCAGCTCGAAAAAGAAGGCTATGAGACAGATATCTGCGATGACGGAGAAGAAGGGCTTTATTATATGAAAGAACGAAGCCATGATCTGGTGATCCTGGACCGGATGCTCCCGTCCATGGATGGCATCACTGTTTTGCAGGAAGCCAGAAAGAATCATGTTTCCACACCGGTGATCATGCTGACTGCACTGGGGGAATTACAGGATAAACTGACCGGACTGAAAGGCGGCGCAGATGACTATATGGTGAAGCCGTTTGCCTTCGAAGAACTTCTGGCAAGAATACAGTGCATGGTTCGAAGACCCGGAAGATGGGAGGACACGGCAGTATTATCGCTCGGAGATCTTATTTTTGATCCCGAAAGCGGCAGACTGGAAGGAAACGGAAAGGAATGTACCCTTTCCAAACGGGAAGGAGCACTTCTGGAGCTGATGCTTCGAAACGCCGGTCAGACACTTCCGAGAGAGGTAATCCTCAACCGTGTCTGGGGAGCAGACAGCGAGGTGGAGGATGGAAATCTTGATAATTATATTCATTTTCTGAGGCGAAGATTAAAAAGTGTCAGAAGTACACTGAACCTGAAAACCGTCCGGGGAATTGGATATCGGCTGGAAAATTAGAGAAAGTTTAGAGATTTGCCTGTTACAATCCATTTATCCTGAGAGGGACAGAAAGAAAATAAAAACATGGAGGTATATCCTGATATGAGAAAAATAAAAAGGTGGAAACAGGGAATCGCCGTTGCCGGAGTGATCGCACTTACCGGCAGCCTGCTTGCCGGATGTGGCGGTGCAGATGGAAAAAATTCCGGAAGCAAAGGAGAAACAGGAAGCAGCAATCAGGCAGGGAATGCAGATACAGCAGATCTTGTGAATGTAAATACCGACAATTCAGATGGTAAAAAAACAAAAGATGAGAGCGCAAAAGCAATGGGACGTTTTCTGGAAAATGATCTTACAGTACCTGAAAACAGCCAGTTTCTGAGAGATGTCAAAGTACTCGACTCAGGTGCATTGCGCATGGTTTATTACAGTACAGCAGATAACTGTTATTATGCAGCAGATTCTGCAGATAATGGAGAAACCTGGACGAATGGAAAAAGTCTGGAAGAACTGTTGGGGCTTAAGGAGAATCTGGGAGAATATATCAGCGTTGTTTCTGCAGCAGCGGATGGAAGTATATTTGTCGGGGCAGATCTGTCTCCTGACAGGGACAATGAAAATGCACAGACAACAGCCGACAGTGGGGAAGAGGATTCTGCGTATGACAACCTGAAAATGGAATTTTTCTATCTTTCCCCTGATGGAAATGTACAGAAAGTTGATACCGGAGATACGATTCAGTCTTCCTATACATTTCAGGCATGTTTCACAGAGAATGGGACAGTTCTTATCGTAGATCCAGGCAATGGCGTAGCAGAGATCAATCCTTCAGATGGAAGTCTGGTGAGAAGATATGAGGAAGGAATCCGTGTTGATTTTATCGGAACAGCAGGAAAAATGTTGTTTACCATTCAGGATCAGACTCTTCACGGATATGATCTGGATACTGGAAAACCACTGGACAATATCAGCGCGCTTACAGAGCAGATCCAGTCTGATGAGCAGGATGTCAACTGGACAACAACCAGCAGTTTTCCGCTTATGTTCTTAAAGGGAGATGAGGATAACAGCCTTTTTTATATTGATCATACCGGTGTTTACAGATATGTTCTGGGAGGCAGCACAGTGGAACAGATAATCGATGGTTCCTTGACTTCGCTCAGTTCACCGGATACAGGAACTGTAGCATGGGGACAGGACAGCGATGGAAATTTCTATGTGGGCTGTAATGCAGGCGAGGATATCAGAATTTATTCCTATGTATATTCCAAAGATACCCCAACGACACCGGATACAGAGCTGACAGTTTATTCCCTGAAAGACAGTAACTTCATAAAACAGGCAGCAGTGCTTTTCCAGAAAAAATATCCGGATATTTATGTGAATATTGAGGCGGGAATGTCAGGAGATGATTCCGTCACAGATACGGATGCGCTGAAAGTGCTCAATACAGAGATCATGGCCGGAACAGGACCGGATGTTCTGCTGCTGGATGGAATTTCAGAGGATACCTATATAGAGAGAGGAATGCTGGAGGATTTAAGCGGGGTATTAAAAGACGAAGATATCCTGCCAAATATCAAAGATGCATATACAAAAGAGGATGGAAGCATTTATACCATGCCTGTCAAGTTCGGCATTCCGATGATAGAGGGAAATAAGGATATCATCGCCGGAATTACGGATCTGACAACAGAGGCTGATGCAGCGGAAAGCCAGAAAGACAGCTATGGAAAACTGAAATTTTTCAGCTCTTTTTCCATATCACCGTCCGGGATGATACAGGGAACCATAGACAATAGTACATCGGCATGGATGAACGAGGACGGAACCCTCAAAGAAGATGCACTGAAAGAATATCTGGAGCAGGTAAACAGGATCTGGCAGACTCAGAAGGATGCGATAGAAGAGACAAAGAAAGCTTACCAGATGGGTGATGACTGGGCGAATTCAGATCGTTCCGGATATACAAATATTGCAGGATCGATAACGGATCTGCTTGTAAAAGTCAATACAGTGGCGGCAGGCGGTCTGCTTTCACCGGAGGGTCTGGTGTATCTGGATTCTGCAAAAAAAGTAGATCCGGATCTGGATTACAGACTTCTGAACGGACAAAGCGAGAATTGTTTCTATCCAAGGAGCATTGTGGGAATCAGTGCAAAGGCATCTGAAAAAGAAGCGGCAGAGAAGTTCGTAAAGTTCCTGTTTGAAGAGGAATCCCAGAGAGCAAGCAATGATGAAGGACTGGCTGTAAACAGCAAGGTTTATGAAGATATGGCTTACTGGAAAATGGGAAAATCCAGTGGAGATACCATTGGCTCGATCGGAACCTCTTATGATACGGGAGATGGTAATATCAAACAGCTTGAGATGGACGAGATCATTCCGGAAGATGAAGCAATACAGAACATCATGGATCTGGGAAAAATACTTACTGTACCTGCAAAGAGTAATCAGATCATCCGAAATGCAGTAACGGAATCCGGTGAGAAATACCTCAATGGAGAAACGGGGCTGGATGATGCTGTGAAAGAGATCATGCAGGAAGTAAATCTGTATTTATCTGAATAAGCTGCTGTCTGCTGCTGATTACCCAATACTGCAAGTTAAGGGAGTTTAAGAGAATGAAGATTAATTTAAAAGAACACTTATCTTTAACAGAGAAACGGAACGCAAAATCAGATTTGCTGTTTAGTCGGAAACGAAATCGCAGAAGATGTGCAGCTTTCAGAAATACAGAAAAAGGTCTGGCTTTTATTCTTCCGAGTTTTGCAGGTGTCTGCATTTTCTGGCTGATCCCGTATGTGGATGTGATCCGCAGATCTTTTTGCGGGGCAGTGAATGGAGAATTTGTGGGGATAGAGAACTACAGGACGATATTTGCAAACAAAGCGTTTCGTCTGGCAGCAGGCAACACACTTCGGTTCTTCGGAGTGTGTGTGCCGCTGCTGGTGGTATTGTCTCTGATCATAGCAGTCCTGCTTGCAGGGCAGAAAAGATTTACGCAGATTCTGAAAAGTTTCTTTCTTCTGCCAATGGCAATCCCCGTAGCATCAGTGGTACTTCTGTGGAGACTGCTTTTTGACGATCAGGGCTTATGGAATCACCTGCTTCATATGTTATCTGTTCAGACGACTGACTGGATGAATACAGGTGCTTCTTTTTATGTACTGGTGATCAGTTATATATGGAGAAATCTTGGATATGATGTAGTGCTCTGGATGGCAGGATTGTCTGCCATTCCGGCGGCACTTTACGAGGCAGCAAAAGTGGACGGGGCAGGGGAGTGGAAATGTTTTACGAAGATCACACTCCCGAATCTGCTCCCGTCCCTTTTTACGATCGTGGTACTTTCTGTACTCAATGCATTTAAGGTTTTCCGTGAGGCATATCTGGTGGCCGGTGATTATCCGCAGGAAAAAATGTATCTGCTTCAGCATCTGTTTAACAACTGGTACAGGGACCTGTCGCTGGATAAGATGTCGGCTGCGGCAGTGGTGACCGGACTGGTGATTTTTCTGCTGATCCTGGGATTGTGGAAAGCCTGGGGGAAAGGCGGGGCAGAATGAGAAAAGTTATGCAGATATTCCGTATCAGGAAGATAGGAAGCCTGCTCCTTGTACTCCTTGCACTGGTGGCAGTATTTCCGGTATTTTTTTCAGTTACAGGATCACTGATGGGGCAGAAGGAATTAAATGATCTTCTGGGGGCGGTACTGACAGCAGACAGTGGATCTGCTTCCGGTCAGGCAGTCAGTTATGTATTCTGGAGAGTACTTCCGCTTTATCCGACGCTGAGATCCTATGTGAAAGTCCTGCTGGATTCTCCGGAGTTTTTTGTGATGTTCTGGAATTCCGTAAAGATTACTGTCGGAGTTCTGGCAGGGCAGATCCTGGTGGGAGTACCGGCAGCGTGGGGATTTGCCAGATATCGTTTTCCGGGAAAAAATCTGCTGTTTATGATCTATGTGGCATTGATGATGATGCCCTTTCAGGTAATGATGCTCAGTAATTATCTGGTTCTGGATCAGATGAAACTTCTGGATCATCTGTGGGGGATTATTCTTCCGGCGGCCTTTTCCACGTTTCCGGTTTTTATCATGTATCGTTTCTTTGAGAGTATTCCGGAGGCACTGATGGAATCTGCGCGGCTGGACGGGGCGGGTGAGCTGCTTATTTTTATCAGAATCGGAATCCCTCTGGGTTCTGCGGGTATCATTTCGGCACTGGTTCTGGGATTTCTGGAATACTGGAATCTGATCGAACAGCCAATGGCATTTCTGAAGACCAAAAGTCTGTGGCCGCTGTCTCTGTACCTTCCACAGATCGATATCTCCCAGACAGGAAAGGCATTTGCGGTATCTGTTCTGGTTCTGATCCCGGCAGTGATTGTTTTTCTGGCAGGGCAGGATTATCTGGAACAAGGGATCATATCCACGGCAATCAAGGAATAGAGCGACAGAAACGAGAGGATTTATCTATGAAGAAAATAAAACTGATAAAAATTCTGGCAGGATTTTTTGCCCTGATGCTTTTGTTTACTTTTCTGTCCAGGGCGGCAGATTCGGTGAATGTAGCACAGGTAGAGACAAAAACAGCTCAGAATCAGGTGATCACGCATGAGGTGACCGGCACAGGTAAAGTGATGGGAACCAGAGAACGGGCAGTTTTTACCCAGGAGGGACAGAAGGTGGAGCAGGTTTATGTGCAGGAAGGACAGAATGTGAAAAAAGGGGATGCGCTGCTGAAGTTTTCTGTAAAATATCTAAAAAAAACCATAAAGGAAAAACAGGATGCCATAGATGTTCTGCAGGGGAAGATCAATGATCTGATCAGTGCAGAATCTGTGAATCAGCAGAAGAGAAATAATGAGTTTTCAGATGCACAGGAAAATTATAACAGTGCGGTTTCCAGCGGAAATTACAGTGTGCAGGCGGCACAGAATGAGGCAGCCATAGCCAGACAGAAGCTTCAGGATTATTACGCACAGCGGGATGCGGCGCAGAATGACGTACAGGATAAGATACCGGATGAGGAGAAGTTCAGTGATTCCAGCGAGTTTGATGATCCGGGAAATACAGACGATTTCGGGAATACAGATGATCCGGAGAACTCCGATGATTCCGGAAATACGGATCGCACAGATGGCGAAGGGAATAAAAATACATCAGGAAACGGCGACAATTCGAATGCGCAGGACAATTCTCAGGAGCAGGCATTGATTGATGATATCCGGGCGAAAGAGGAGGCGGTCAATGAAGCCATGCTCAGCCGCAGAAGAGAACTTCAGTCAGCAGAGCAGGCAATCCGGGATACGCAGATCGGTGATGCTTCGGATTCCACGCTGGAGAATACGCAGGCGGAACTTGAGACTGCGCAGAAAGATCTGGAAACGTTGCAGAAAGTGCTGGCACGAAAGGGAAAAGTGAAAGCACCCTGTGATGGTGTGATAAAGAGTCTGAGTGCAGTGACAGGAAGCCAGACAGGAGCGGAAGCTGCGGTTGTCCTTTATGAATCCAAAGGAACCTTTCGGTTTCAGGCAGAGGTCAGCAAAGATGATCTGAAATACATAAAGAGTGGCGGAGAGGTAATTTTAAAAGGTGCGGATGAAAAAGAGATTACAGGAGCGAAAGTGGAGTCTGTGAAAGAGGACAGCAGTAATGAAAATCAGTACATTCTTTCTGTACAGGTACCGGAGGGAACTCTTTCCATAGGAGATACTGCGGAATTTACAATTTCTCAGGATGCAGGTCCTTTTAATGTCTGTGTTCCGCTGAGCGCATTGTATGAGGAAAATGGCAGATACTATGTTTATGTGACAGATACACAGAACACCGTCCTGGGTGAGGTACTGGTAGCGCGAAAAACGTATGTGAATGTGAAAGATAAAAATTCTTCCACTGCTGCGCTGGAGAACGGGGATTTATCAAGTGACCAGAAAATCGTGACTTCCAGTGACAGAGAGATCAGCAGCGGCAGCCGGATCAGGCTGCTGGAGGAATGAGTGTCAGAAGTCAGAGTGCCTTTTTAAGGAAAGCCGGTACTCTGACTGTGTGGCTGATTATTTTCTGTATTTATTTTCTGGGAGTCTATAATTATGTGCAGATCAGAAATGATACAGCAGTATCGGTGTTTCTGTCCGCAGCTTATCCTGACAGGAAAGGAGCAGAAAATATCCTGAAGCAGGAAAGAAAAAGTGAGAAGCCTTATGATGTATGTTTTTATGCAGATGCAGGGTTGAGGGAGATTTCTGCGAAAGAAGGAAACCGGCAGGCACAGGCGATGACTGTGTATCTTAAGGGAAATCCCGCAGGGTATGACTGGCAGGCAGCAGCTCTGACAGAAGGTGATCCGGATGGCTGCGTGATTGATGGTACAACTGCCTGGGAGCTCTTTGGCAATAAGGTTCCGGGTGGTCAGATTCTGTTTCAGGGACGTACTTATACTGTCAGGAAAGTTGCGGACTGGGGGCAGAAAATTCTGGTTTTCGGGGCGGCTTCTGCGGATGATACCGAGACGGAACTTTTTTATAATCGTTTGTTTATCAGAAGGAGAAATGGAGAAACCGAAGAAAGTACAGTGAACGGATTTCTGATGAAATACGGACTTCAGGGAACTGTGGTATCCTCGACTTTACCGAAAAATGCAGGACTGGCGGCATTACTGCTGCTTCCGGCGGTTCTTTCTGGCAGTCTGTGGACGGAAATAAGCAGAGAAAAAAAGAACTATACAGTGAAAGATGCAGAGTACTGGTTCTGCAACCTGCTGTACAGTGTAATGGCAGGGACGGTGGTCTGGCTTCTTTTTACACATCTGACCTGGCCGGAGGGATGGATTCCGTCAAGGTGGTCTGACTTTGGGTTCTGGAAAGAAAAGGTGGATCAGGCTGTGGCAGAATTTAAGCTGTATCTGATGCTTCCGAAGACGGTATCCCAGACGGAAGGTATGATTCTTGGCGGGAAAACGGTTTGTGCAGGAGGGGGTTCCTGTTTTCTGTATTTGTTGTGGAAAGTATATGAAAAGGGATATGACAGAATCTCTGACAGAGGAAGGCGAGGGAAGGATTTTCCAGTGGAGCAGAATTAAATCCCTCTGGCAAAGTTCTAAGCAGTTATTAGGCTATCAAGGTTCGTTAATAGTTGCTATTCCAACTGTACATTCAGCTTACCGATATTTGAAAATGTCTCATAGAATTCATTCTTATAAGGGCAGCTGCTGCACAGCTTGAATGTGATATATCTTGCTGAATGAACTACTTTTGCAGCAATCTTCAGCAGTTTTAAGCGGACGGTATGGACTACAATTTCTCATAGTTCATCAGCTCTGTGACTGTGTGTCAGGCTCTTTGATAACTATTTTTTCTTATTGTTCTTCCATGTTTTGTATATAACATTGGAAACAGGAAGTAAAACACATATAGCTACAAACCAACCTGGAAAATGTGGCATAATCTCAATCCTCCTTATCTTATACAAGATTGAATATAGCCGCTGCAATGCAGATAGCAGCAACGATAAGTGATACAATAATTCGTAAAATGGAAAAACTATACAATTTTTCTGGATTTTGCGTGTCATAACGCACGGTAATGGTTGTTCCAATCTGTGACGCCATTGGTACTTGTATGCAGTTTTGGGACTGATACGTTCTTCCATTCACTTTATACGAAACGGTCACCCATTTTGAATTACGAAATTTTGAGTTTTCTGGATTTATTGTTTTGAAAGAAATAATCGTACCGACGGTTTGTGCCGTTTTGTTTCCTTTTAAAAAAAATTGAATACAGTTTATCAATCCAAAACACAATGCTATCGCAGCAATGACATAAAGAAAAATAGTATCTCTATCCATAGTCCCACCTTTCTTTATCACGCCAAGTCTGCTTTATCGTAAATCTTTATAGACAAAGATGCTGATATTGCTAAAATCGCAAAACCAATAAGGACAATACCGCCATAAACAAGGTATGGTGAAAACATAGAGAGGAAGTTCAAGTTTAGATTTCCCGCTCTCATAAGCAGTGGCAGAATAAATGGCGAAGCCATAATAATCACCCCAAAGGCAAACTTTGTTTTTTCATATCCAAACTTATACTGTATTGGCAAATAAATACCAATAAAAACAGATACTATAAGAAACATAAATGCAAACAGCTTGATATCTGATGTTCCTAATCCGGGCATAAACAAGGTTTCAAGTTCAAAAACGATACAACAGATTGCATATATAGCCATGCAAAAAATGTATTTTGATGAAACTATCGCTTTCCGTGAAAATGGTGTGGCACATAGTAATGTCGTAGCTTTTGGAAATTGATACTCTTTTAGGGATACATATTGCAACAGCATGAAAACGCCAAAAATGACAGAAAGAATAAATCCAAAAACTCCCGTAAACTCCGGTGTCCGCCAACGCATGACAGGTGGGATAAGCGCAATAACTACAAGCATAATCAGCACATATTTTTTTACAATCAGAAAATCCTTTTTTAGTAGGGCGAACAACATCATTTTTCACCTCCGATATTTCCAAGCATAATATCCTCAATCGTCGGACGCTCAACCATAATGTTGGGAATATAAGACCGTACTTCGGATATTTGTTTTGTAATTCCTGTAAATCCAAAATCAGTTTCAGATATAGATAAAAAAAGCTTGCGAGCATCAGTTGTTAAAGCTCCGCTATCACCTTTGACTATCCGATATGTGTCAAGCAAGGTATCCTTTTCCTCTCGAAAGACGATACGCCCGTTATCAATCATAATTAGCATATCGGCAATCTTATCAAGGTCAGAGGTGATATGTGTCGAAAAGAAAACACCTTTGCCGCCATTTTCCATGTACTCAGTTAAGATTTTCAAAAGCTGCCCCCTAACTAAAGGATCAAGTCCGCTTGTCGGCTCATCCATAATCAAAAGTTCTGCGTTATGAGAAAGAGCTAAAGCAAGAGCATACTTCATTCTCATACCTTTGGAAAGGCTATTGATTTTTTGCTTCGGGTCAAGCGAAAACATATCCATGTACCGCTTAAAATCCTGTTCAGACCATGAAGTGTACGCAGATGAAATAATTACTTTCATTTCACCCAGCGAAAGTTCTTCGTAAAATCCCCCGCCGTCTAAAACTATACCAATACGGTCTTTGATTTCTCTTTCATTCTTATCCATGTCAAGACCGAAAAACTGAATTTTGCCGGATAGCTTGTTCGTCAGACCTAAAAGCGTCCGCAGCGTTGTTGTTTTACCTGCTCCATTGACACCAATAAAACCTGTGATACACCCCTCTGGCAAAGAGAATGTCACATCTTTCAAAGAAAAATCGCCATACGACTTATTTAAACCGCTGACTGTCAAAATATCGTTCATTTCAATCCTCCTCGTAAAGAATATCCATCATGGAATTAAGTTCTTCCTTACTGATTTTCAGTGATTTTGCTGTTTGTATCATATCCGCCATTTTTTGTTCTACAAGCCGTCGTTTGGAGTCGCGGAGTAATTCAAGATTGCTTGTAGATACAAATGTCCCAATTCCTACTTGACTTACAATAAATCCCTCCTGTTCTAACTCCTCATATACCCGTCGAATTGTTAAGACGCTCACTTTCAAATCATTAGCAAAAGCCCGAATAGAGGGAAGTGCGTCCCCTTCAACCAATTCTTCTTTTAATATGGCGTCCTTAATCTGGTCTTTTATCTGTTGGTATAAGGGAGTGTCAGAAGTATTTGAAATTAGTATTTTCACAAATCCCCTCGCCCCTTTCTTCTAGTGTGATGTAACTATATACACATTATAAACAACAGACACATTATTGTCAATATAATACTGAAAACAAACAGATAGAGAGGAATTACAGGATTTTTCTTTACTCTCTTTTGGCAAATGGGGCTTTCCGTTGTAGTAGATAACAAGGGATAAAACTTTCATAGCAAGCATAGGAAATGAGTACCCACTTCCGTATTTTGCCCTGCAAAATTGCTTGTTGGGAAGTGTCCCAAACCCTCGATACGAAAGGAGCGCTTGGATAAAATTAAATATACAGTGAATAAAAGTATTATATGGAATTGCATTGATAATTATTGGTACAAATGTGGTCAAATCAAGAAAAACGAGTGCGAAAGCAAGTGAAAAATCCCTGTGAAGCCCGTTAAATCAAGGCTTAACAAAATCTTCACAAAAAATTAGCACTCATCACTTGTTATTACAGCGTAGCTTTTGTCTTAGTTCATTATCCCCGTGTCTGTACCGCCAGAAGTACCATTAAGGGAATTTCCGTACAATGCAGTTGTGGAGCTTGTCAATCCCGTAGCTGATACGGTATCACGAAAAACCTATACGGGTGCAGATGTGGACTGGTATGTAAAGGCAGAGGATATTGTATTGAAGAATAAAGGTAACCAGAACGCAGGCAGTCTACAGAACCCTACACCGCAGGGACAGCCGAAGAAATAAAAGTGATGTATTTGTCTTAATTTTGATTGACACGAACAACGCAGAGTGATATATTTATCTCATAAAGATACAAAAACATCTCATTTGAAAGGAGAGATAAATATGTCAAAGAAACAAATTAAAAAAATTATTTTTATGGGGGTAGGGTGTGCTTTATTGCTTATTGTTGGTACAATCTACTCCCTATTATACAATGATGGACGCTGGGTCAAAAATATGGATATGTCGGAATATGTATTTTCTTACAAGGATATTCCTATGTTAGTAATTGGAGCTTTAATAGCACTATATGCTATCTATATAGTAATTATCTGCTTTAAAAATGTCTTTTCAAAAAACAGCAGGGAAAAACGATATTCAAGAACAATTTCTCCTTACTGGGGATTTTGTGGAATGTTTGGTTTTCTGGGGTTTGGCGGATTTTGGACATACTATAAATTTGGAGAAATATTTCCTTTTGCTTTTTTCATATTTTTTGGTTTTTTCAGTTTTTTCTTTGAAGGTAAACTTTCTCATATCTTAGAAGATGAGCTTTTTCAAGAAAATAAACGTAAGGCACAATTAGAAGCCTACAAGATAGGTTTTAAACTATTATTTGTAGTTATCTGGCTTATGGCAATAGGTATGTTTTCCCGTAATGTTGAGTGGTGTGCAATATTTATGCTGATTTCTGTTTCACTTATCTATGCTCTTGTTCTTTTTCTTAGCAACTATTTATTATATCGTTATGAAAAAAGGGAATAAATTATGGAAGCAAAGTTTGTATGTAATTTAAAAAAATATCGTGTAGCACAAGAATTAACACAAGAACAACTCGCTGACATTGTAGGTGTTCGTCGTGAAACTATTATGAGATTAGAAAAAGCACAATATAATCCGTCACTTAAATTGGCAATAGATATTTCAAGAGCTGTAAAAGCTCCGATAGAAGATATATTTATTTTTGAATAAAGACAGTTTAAAGCAGTTAGTCTTAGGATTGACTGCTTTTTTCGTACACAGAAAGGAGAGATTGTTTTATGCGTAAGATTTGGAATAAAGGACACCGTATCAGAGCCAGCGACAAGCACCTTGTCTATCACTTTTCCATAGGAACGCTTCTGTTTGTATTTGTAGCGGTTCTTTTGCTACTGAATATCAAACAGCTCATGCGTACCGATTGGGAGCATTTCAGCTTGTTAGAGAATGGCTTGACACTTTCCCCTTACAACTTCATAACCATACTGATAGCGACTGGTGTTTGTGCATTGGTAGCTTTTCTGTATTACTGCTTCTGTTACAACAGTTTCAAGAAGCTCCTGCACCGTCAAAAGCTGGCAAGAATGATACTGGAAAATAAGTGGTATGAAGTAGATACTGTACAAGACAGCGGTTTTTTTACTGACCTGCAAAGCAGATCAAGGGAAAAAATCGTCTGGTTTCCAAAGATTTATTATCAAATGGAAAAGGGACTGCTTCATATCCGCTGTGAAATTACGCTGGGAAAATATCAAGACCAGCTTTTACGGTTAGAGGATAAATTGGAAAGTGGCTTGTATTGTGAGCTGACCGACAAGACCCTGCATGACGGCTATATCGAATATACCCTGCTTTATGATATGATAGCAAACCGCATTACCATTGATGAAGTATTGGCAGAAAACGGCTGTCTTAGACTGATGAAAAATCTTGTCTGGGAATATGACACACTCCCTCACGCTCTGATTGCTGGTGGGACGGGTGGCGGTAAAACATACTTTTTACTGACACTGATTGAAGCCCTACTGCATACCGACGCTGTCCTTTACATCTTAGACCCGAAGAACGGTGCGAGACGTTTCTACTTGAAAAGAGTAGACACTGCACAATCAATTAAAATTGTGTTGGAGAACTGAACACACGAACAGTCGAATGATGGGGTAACGCCCTGAAAGGCTACTTTAATACTCCGACTGGCAGGATTATGAGTAAACATAGGTCTGTCAGAAGCTCGGTGAAGTCGGCAGAGAGATACCGTAAGAGTTACCTATCGCTATCTGACCTTGCAGACTTGGGAACGGTCATGGGAAATGTCTACCACACGAAAGACGATATGATTGACTGCGTCAATGCCTTTTATGAGGGCATGGTCACACGCTCGGAAGAAATGAAACTGCACCCGAACTATCGTACAGGGAAAAACTATGCCTATCTGGGGCTTGCTCCACAATTCCTTATCTTTGATGAATATGTGGCGTTCTTGGAAATGCTCACGACAAAGGAAAGCACCGCCCTGTTAAGCCAGTTAAAGAAAATCGTCATGCTCGGTAGACAGGCTGGATACTTTCTGATTGTGGCTTGCCAGCGTCCAGACGCAAAGTATTTCGGGGACGGTATCAGAGATAACTTTAACTTCCGTGTGGGGCTTGGTCGCATGAGTGAACTCGGCTACGGTATGCTCTTTGGAAGTGATGTGAAAAAGCAGTTTTTCCAGAAGCGAATCAAAGGGCGTGGATATTGTGATGTGGGAACAAGCGTCATATCTGAATTTTACACTCCCCTTGTACCCAAAGGCTATGATTTCTTAGGTACGATTGGGAAACTTGCACACATAAGGCAGGACGGACAGGTGGCGTGCGGAGCGAAAGCCACAGGTACGGACTAGCCTTGCTGGTGTGGCGGTAGCCACGCCAGCATATATCAAGCCCCTCGGTATCTAACAGAGGGGCACAAATCACAAGGAAACATACACAAAAGTTACCGATTCTTGGCTGAAATCAAGCGTTTGGTAGCTTTTTTTACTGCTGTGACATCGGATATAAAATGTCACAGTTTTTTCGTAAAGGGGGTATCGCACTGAATGATACAGAGTGGATACAGGATTTTGCAGACAGACGTTTGCAGTACGGTGTATCCCAGACGAAACTTGCGGTCATGGCTGGAATCAGCCGTGAACATTTAAGCCGTATCGAATCCGGCAAGGTGGCGGTCACAGAAGAAATGAAAGTGAAACTTTTGGAAGCTCTGGAAAAATTCAATCCAGAAGCACCGCTTACCATGCTGTTTGATTATGTGAGAATACGGTTTCCGACACTGGATATTGGACACATCATTAAGGACATCTTAAAGCTCAATATCCAGTACATGATACATGAGGAGAAAAGAAATACTGAATTTTGGACAGAACCTTTATAACTGGTTTTTAAGCAACGCACAGAGCCTTGTGTTGATGGCGATTGTTGTTATCGGTATCTACTTGGGATTCAAGCGTGAGTTTTCCAAACTTATCGGATTCTTGGTAGTTGCCTTAGTAGCCGTTGGTCTTGTATTCAATGCGTCCGGCGTAAAAGACGTATTGTTACAGTTATTCAATAAGATTATTGGAGCGTAAAATTAGTATTGCTATTGTGCGGACATTTGTATATAATAAAGATAGATGGAAATACTACTCACGAAAGGAGATGTTTTATATGGCTACAAAATCAGCAAATTTATATGCAAGGATTGAACCAGATGTCAAAGAAAAAGCAGAAAGTATCCTGTCTACACTTGGTATCCCTGCTTCCAGTGCTATCAATATGTTTTATAAACAGATTATCTTACAAAGAGGACTTCCGTTTGAAGTAAAAATACCATCTGCCAGACCTGTTGACATCAGCACATTATCAGAAGCAGAGTTCAATGAAGAATTGGAGAAAGGATATGCGGATATGCAGGCTGGACGGACAAAAAATGCGAAGAAAGCCTTTACTGACATTCGCAAGGATTATGGCTTATGATATATGAAGTAGAAGTATCCGAACAGGCTGACAGTGATTTGAGAGGAATTTTTGAATATATTGCTTTTGAATTGCAATCGCCGGAAAATGCAAGCGGACAACTTGACCGTCTGGAAGAACAGATATTAAGTCTGGATACGATGCCAGAGCGTTATCGAAAATATGAAAAAGAACCGTGGAAAAGTCGTGGACTTCGTGTATTACCAGTAGACAATTATGTGGTACTTTATATTCCAGATAGCGATAAAAAGGTTGTAACAATACTTAGAGTAATGTATGCCGGACGGGACATAGGCAATCAGTTAAATCTCCACACAAAGCAATAAAGGATATGATTTAAAGCAGTCTTTCATTTATGATCGACTGCTTTTTTCATATTCAAAATTAAAAAGAAAGGACTGAATTACGATGGAAGAATGTAGCGTATTGATTGAAACGACCAAATCAGCAGAGGATAAAACCTCTCGCTGGTTTGATTTACCCATTGATTATGAGCTGTTCCGTGACCTGCTCGGCGTGGAAGCTGACAGCAAAGATTATCAATATTGAATTTTCTGCTCTATCCGAAAAAGGAAAGAAATACTTTAATCTGGAAGCCTACGCCCATGAGCTGGAAGAAAAAGGATGTTATGCGGTCTGCAACAATGGTATGTTCAAGCTCTGATGGTGGGTATTGCTTATGGCAGATTTTATGAATACGATGAGTGAAAGGAAGTGACCGCTTATGATTGATGATATGCAAGTCTATATAGCCAATCTTGGCAAATACAACGAGGGAGAACTGGTCGGGGACTGGTTCTCTTTTCCGTTGGACGAAGAAGTGATTGCAGAACGTATCGGCTTAAATGCGGAGTACGAAGAATACGCAATCCATGATACGGACAACTTCCCGATGGAGATTAGCGAATATATCTCCATTTCGGAACTGAACCGTATCTATGAGCAGTTAGAAGAATTACCAGATTACCTGTTGGACGACTTGGACAGTTTCGTATCCTATTATGGAAGTCTGGAAGAACTGGTGGAGCATAAAGATGACATCATTCTGTATTCCGGCTGTGAAACTATGACCGATTTAGCCTACTATCTGATTGATGAAGAACAGTCACTCGGAGAAATCCTGTCCTCTTTACAGAACTATATTGACTATGAAGCCTACGGGCGTGACCTCGATATAGAGGGGACATTTATTGCAACGAACGCTGGTATCTTTGAGGTACTGCGTATAAGAACTTTACCGCCATTGATACCCACACGGTACATGAAAAAGAAATCATTCAGCTAAGATTGAACGATACCAACGGTATTGAGAATTTCGTCAAGAACTTTGCGAAAGCCTATTACTCATGGGATACCAACAAAGAAACGATTGAAGCAAGGACAACGGAAATCAGTAAATACCTTACCAAAGAATTACAGGACTTGAACGCCGATACCATCAGAACGGATATACCAACCAGTGCGACTGTTACAAATGTGCTGGTCTGGAATATAGAACAGTCTGGAACGGACGATTTTACCGTTGCCTACGAAGTAGATCAGCAGGTAAAAGAGGGAGAACAGACACAGGCAGTCACAGAAAACTACACAGTGACCGTTCATGTGGATAAGGACGGTGCAATGGTCATTACCCAGAATCCTACCCTTGCTCCGGCGGTACAGAAATCAAAGTATGAACCGAAAGCACAGAAAGCCGATGTCAGTGTCAGCTCCGATTCAGTCAAAGACGCTACCTCTTTCTTGGAAACATTCTTTAAGCTGTACCCGACAGCTACGGAAAAGGAACTTGCCTACTATGTCAAAGACGGTGTGCTTGCTCCTGTATCCGGCGACTATGTCTTTTCAGAACTGGTAAACCCTGTCTTTACCATAGACGGCGACAACCTCAAGGTCAGCGTGTCCGTAAAGTATCTGGATAACAAGTCGAAAATGACGCAAATCTCACAGTATGAGCTTGTGCTTCATAAGGACGATAACTGGAAGATTGTAGAATAAGTTTGTAAAAAATGCTAAAAGAATATCATGGTAAATAATTTATAAAAAGTTATTTACCATGACATTATTTTTGAATCAAATATTGTTCTCCCCAATTACATAGTTCATCAAGAATGGGTGTCAGTGTTTCCCCGAATTTTGTTAAAGAATACTCTGTTTTTGGAGGAACAACTGGATAAACCTTACGGTTAATAAGTCCATCTTTTTCAAGCTCTCGAAGCTGTTGAGCTAGCATTTTATCAGTCGCTTTCGGAATTAGTTTATGAATTTCATTGTACCGTAACGTTTTGTTCATTAAATGCCATAAAATAACAGCTTTATATTTTCCACCAATAAGTTGAATGGTTGCCTCAACTGGACAGCTAAAACCACAACAATTATTTCCCATAATATCTTCACTTCCTTTTTGGATAGTATATTACAAAATAGTGCGTTCTTGTATAAAAATACTATTTCAGATAGAATTATAGTACAGGTTGACCTAATATACAAGAATTAAGGAGATTTTAATATGTCATTATTAGATATTGCTAAGAAAAGATATTCTGTTAGAAAATATGAAGATAAACCAGTTGAAAAAGAAAAGTTAGAAAAAATACTTGCTTGTGCTCATGTTGCACCAACTGCGGCGAATTTACAGCCGGTTAAATTGTTAGTGGTACAGGACAAAGAGCGATTAAAAAGCATTGCTAAAGCTGGAAATATTTACAATGCTCCACTGGCAATTATCGTTTGTGCAGACCATTCAAAGGCATGGACAAGACCTTTCGATAATAAACAGACGACAGATATAGATGCTTCTATCTTAACAGATCATATGATGTTGCAGGCGACAGAATTAGGATTAGGAACTGTATGGGTATGCTTTTTTAAACCAGATGTAATCAAGAAAGAATTTCAGTTACCGGATAATTTAGAGCCTATCAATATTTTGGCTATCGGTTATGGAAAAGGTATTGCAGAAGATTCAGAACGTCATTCAGAAACACGTATTCCTATGGAAGAATTAGTTTCTTATGATTATTTATAAATTTGGACAGAGATTATAGGTTGGGACAAAAGGCTTGCGTCATACTCTATATAGTATGCTCCGCAAGCCTTATTTCCATATATTCTATTTTGTTGTAGCTTTAAAAAGTCGTTCTGTACCGCTAATTTCAGCTAAGACAATATCCGTCATTAAGTGGTTGATGAGTAATAAGCCCTAAAAGCATAGTAGCTGATTTTGATAACATATATTTCACACTCCTTGACAAATACAATGATTTAAGAAACTCTATATATAGAGTGGTATTATATTATTCTAGTTTGATTATAACACGAATATCTGGAAAATGAAAGAGAGGAGGACTGACAAATGAACAAAACAAAAGAAAGACCAACCTCACAGCCGATAACGGTAATATAGATAAATTATCTGCAATGTTATCTTGTGGTCATGCTACTGCAAGAAAGATTGGAGAACAGGCAGGAGCAAAAATTGTGATTGGACGTAGGGTTCTTTATTCGGTAGAAAAAGTTAAAAATTACCTCTCATATCTGGAAGAATAACACCCTTTTTCATTTATGTTTCTTGTGATATATGGTATAATATTTATAGGTGCGAGCTGTGAAATCAGCATAGTTGATTTCCCCTAGCGAGCGGAAGAAATTCTGTACGCTTTGGTAAGCTGATAATCATACAATAGGAAAAAAAAATCCTATCAGGTAAGGTCTAGCCAACCGCCTGTACCGAGTCCTTGGAACCGAAATGGTAACATTAGGTTTAAGCGTAGGACAGGGAGCAACAGAGCCGAAACGAAAGTGAAGTGATTGAGCTGGGAAATTATTATGAGGTTGGAAATGGTCGATGTGCTCTATTACACAGCAGACAATACTGTTATGACCGATATGGCAAGGTTATAGCGGCATCCCCCAGTCTGAGAGCTTGGCGAGGTTGATGATAAGTATGTTATCGGAACAGCTGAGATCCTGTCATTTCCTTAAAAAAGGTATGGAAACCAAAACAAAGAAATGCGTTAGGAATCCAAATGAATGGCAGGAAGTCCGACACAGCCATATTATCGCAGAAGTCTGTGAAAGCAGATGGAGAAAAGGGCTGTGCACTTTATAGCTTCAAGAACAAAGAACTATGCAGACAAAAGAGAGCTGATGAACATGGTGAATGAGTTACTTGGAATACAGTATAATATCGCAAAAGCAAACAGAACCGACAGAAAGGTTCAGAATCTTGCAGCCTACATCAATGCGGATACGCTGAGAGCAATCCATAAGACTATGGACAGAAAGAAAGCGTATGGGATTGATAAGGTGACAAAAGAGGATTACGAAAAGAATCTGGAAGAAAATCTCGCAAATCTTGTGAAAAGGATGAAAAACGGAAGCTATCGCCCGAATCCAACAAGGCGTGTTTATATTCCGAAGGAAACAAAAGGCAAAATGAGACCGCTTGGAATTTCCAGTTATGAAGATAAACTGGTGGAAAATGCGATTGCACAGATACTGGAGCAGATTTATGAACCGAAGTTTTATAATGAGAGTTTTGGATTCCGCCCGAACAGGAACTGCCATCAGGCAGTAAGGGAAATCATAGAAATGGTGCAGTATCGAAAGACAAACTATGTGGTAGAAGCAGACATTAAAGGTTTCTTTGATAATGTAGACCATGAATGGCTGATGAAGATGTTGGCACATGATATAGCAGACCGGAAATTTCTTGAGATTATAGATAAATTCCTGAAAGCCGGAGTCATGGAAAATGGCAAATATCTCGACAGCGAACGGGGAACCCCACAGGGTGGATTATGCCGAGCTCGGCATAATCCACCTTATGACGAGATAGATGTTATGCCGAGATACGTTCAGTATTCTTAGATTTTGCCAGTGTTTCTATTTGCGTAACTCGGCATAATAATTCTCTACTTTAAGGAATTTAAAAACTGTAAAAGATCTTTATCTTTGTTCCAGTCAGGAAAATCTCTTTCCTCAGTAACTTTTGGAGCAAGTGCATTTATCGCATCATTTTTCAGACGATTATCAGCTCTCACGTAAACCATCGTCGTAGAAATATCCTCATGCCCGAGGAAATCTCTGATATAGACGATATTGATACCGGCTTCCAACATATGCATTGCTTTTGAATGACGAAACATATGACAATGTACATGTTCTGGGAATGTTGCATCTTTTTGGCGGATCGCATCTACATATTTTTTTATGATATAAGAGATACCATCGCGGTCAATCTTTCGATGATAACGGTTAGTGATCAAAAAATCGGTTCCTACAGCGTATGAACGGTACCGGCTAAGATAGTTTTCGACAAGTTTTGCTGTTGCGTCTGCTATCACGACTGTACGATATTTGTTGCCTTTTCCGTGTAATCTTACGGTTGCAACAGAACCTAACGATATATCGGCTATCGTGATATCGCATAATTCCTGAACTCTGCACCCACTGTCATACAAAAGTGTCAGGATCACCCTGTGTCGGAAACCGGTATGGGAATTAACATCCGGACTGTTTATAAGTGATGACATCTGTTCCACAGTCAGGAAAGATACTTCTTTCGGTGCAGCCTTTTTTGCCCTGATCCCAGAGACATTCTGTAAAGGGGCAATGTACTCGATATGTTCCAACTGTGCATAATCACTGAATGCTTTCAATGCAGCCAGCCGTTGATTTGCTGCAGTTATACCAGCCCCGTTGTTCCGGTACCATTCCAGGAATTCAATCACCAGTTCACGTTTGAAGTCCTTGATATAAAAAGAATTCGGAGAGGTCTCTTTTTCTTCTTTTAAAAACCGAAGGAACAGTTTCAAAGTGTCTCTGTAACTGAGAATGGTATTCCTGGAATAACATCTATGATGCGGCAGATAGTCCGTTAAAAATCCTGTGACCAGACAGGCAAAATCAGTAGAATTCGTGTTCATTGATAACTGCCTCCCTGATCAGATCAGGAAAAGATTCCATCATCCGTTCTTTTATATATGGAAAACGTTCCGCCGTAAGTTTTAGATAATACGCTGTTTCCTCAAAACTTTCATGTCCAAGCATTGTACGCATATATGGAAGATACGCAATCAGGTCTTTTCCTTCATCGCTCCATTTGCGGAGAAGATTTATGCAATAAGTATGGCGGAAGTCATGGATACGGGGACCTTTTCCAGTGTGAGAGATCCCAGCCTGTTCCAGATAGCGCCTGAAATTTTTATATACATTTCCTAAAGTCATCGGTCTTCCCGGAAGCAGCATAAAGAAATATTCATCATCGGATGAATGGACATGGATATTTTCTTTTAATTCCTTGCATTTGTCTGTAAGTAAAGGATGGATGGGGACATACCGCTCTTTATGATTTTTGGCCTCGTGAATAGTGATATATCCTTCTCCGAGGTTGATATCACGGATTCTGGCAAGGCGCAGCTCTGAAACACGCATTCCACTGGTGTACAGGATACGGAAAAAGACCGGCATCACATCAGCACGATACGGGCAGGAATCCGGCACCGACTGACTTTTGTCAACTGCATCAAAAAAACTTTGAAGTTCTTCATCTGTGTAAATATGTGCATCGTATCTGCTCCTTTTCCGGGTGATCCTTTTCGGCGGAATATATGCAGGAATCCCGATATCGTTGAGATATTTGCAGAAAACCCGCATGACACTGATACGGCTCGCCTGATTTGTGACAGTTTCATAAGTCCTTTTTCTGCACCATAGGTCACAAAGCTCTTTAGAGATACGCTTTTCGGAAAGATTGTTTTCACATAAAAAGGTGTCAATGCGTCGCAAGGAGCCTGCTTCTGATTCATAAGAGAATCCAAGTGCACGTTTTAATGCTATAAGATCATGGATCTCCTCTTGAAAAATGCTGTTATAGATTTCTTTATCCATGGCAGAATTCCTCCGGTGAAAGCACACATTCGGCCAGTTTCTGCAGATCTGTCTTCAGATAAACAGCCGTTACATCAGAATCAGAGTGCCCAAGGATATCTGTAATGACCGGAAGCGGTGTCTCCATTTCCAGTAGCATGGAGCCGGCAGAATGTCTTAAGGAATGAAAGCCGGAGTGCTTTTTTGTACGCTGGTCGATACCTGCTTTCCTCATGTATCTTACAAGCTGTTGCTGCATATGGTTTTCATTGCCGATAGGATCAAATGGCGGCATATGTTTCAGGAACACCTGATCCGATTCGTAGTACTGAGGTCGCCCATTTTTGATATAATCGATCACCGCCCAGCCTACCGCATCAGGTATTGGCAGAGTTAATAGTTTATGTGTTTTATGCTGTATGAGAGACAGCTTTTTATCTTCCCAGTTAAAGTTTTGGAAACGCAGGTTTTTGATATCTCCAATCCGAAGACCAAGAACACATGCAAGAAGGATCATTGCATAGTCACGTTTTCCGATAGGGCTGTTCCGATCAATGACCGAAAGCATTGCTTTCAGTTCATCAAGTTTCCATGCAGAAGGTATTTTGGCACTTTTGGAAACAGCAGGCATATGGATCTTTTCAGCATAATCAGTGGAGAGTATTCCGATAGAATAAATAAAACGCAGAAAATGTCTGATCCCGCAAACATTCTGTTCTATGGTCTTAAAACTATACCCTGCCAGCGTTTTCAGATAAGAATTGCAAACATCCATAGTGATATTTTCTATAGTTCCAATCTTCCTCTGCTGAAGATAGTCCATAAAAGCCCTGGAAATCCCTTTATAATGTCCGATTGTACTTGCTGACAGTTCCGTAGAATTCAGAAAATCTAAATAATCCGTATATAAATTTAAATAGTACGCATTCAACGTAATAGGATTTTTTGAGGCATAGTATCTTCTGGTAAGCACCTGATGCAAACGGTAATCTTCCAGCATATGCACAACACGGAGCAATTGGACTCTCTGTTGGGAAAGCGTTCCATTATTATATTTCGTAATGAAGCCGTATTGTTTTTCGAGATATTTAAGTCCCCGTTCCATATCGTATTCGGTATTTCCGTACTCTTCCGTAAGAAAGCACTGGATCTTATTCCATTCACCTTCATAAAAGCGGATGGTTGCAGAAGAATAGTTGTTTTCCTGCAACAGTTGTTTTAGTCCTTCTGTAATCATTTCAAGATTCATGAGTTTCTGACTCCTTTCTTTTTTTATGATTACAGAATAACAAAGTGTAGCATTTTTGCTTGTATTATGCCGAGATAAATTTAAAGAAATTCCGTATTTACGCAGATAATCAGCGTTATCTCGTCATAACGTTTATCTCGTCATAAGGAAATGGAGCAAGCCCGATACTTGCAAATATATATCTGCATTATGTATTGGATAACTGGTTTGATGTAATCGTGAAGAGACAGTGTAAAGGAGAGTGTTATCTTATCCGATACTGTGATGATTTTGTCTGTTGTTTTCAGAACCAGTATGAAGCAAAAATATTTAAGCAGAGGCTGGAAGAACGCTTTGCAAAATACGGATTGGAACTGGCAGGAGAAAAGACGAAGATATTGGAATTCGGGAGGTTTGCCAGGCACAACAGAAAAGCAAGAGGAGAGAGAAAACCAGATACCCTTGACTTTCTTGGTTTCACATTTTATTGCGGAATGGACGGAAAGAGAGAGTTTTTCCGTTGTAGGGTAAAGACCAGCAAGAAGAAATTTCGCAGTAAGATAAAAGCAATGAAAGAATGGATAAAGGCACATCGAGCAATGCCATTGGAACTGATATTTAAAACAGTGAATGCAAAATTGCGGGGACATTATCAGTATTATGGAGTGACCGACAATACAAGGGAAGTGAAGAATTTCCTAGTACAGACAAAATGGTTATTGTATAAATGGCTGAATCGGAGAAGCCAGAAAAGAAGTTATACGTCGGATACCTTTTTTAATGGACTGCTTCGAACATTCCCATTGTTAGAACCAAGTATTAAGGTAAGTTTGTTTTATAGATAAAGTATGAAATATAAAGTGAAAAGCCGTATGCGTTAATAGCGCACGTACGGTTTTGCGTAGGGGTATGGGGAGTAATCCCCATATCTACTAGAGACATAACCACATAGATGTAACAATGGACGTATATAACCATGTAAGTGAGATGTCCAGAATTGAGAGTGAAATCACAAGGCTGGAAAGCGTAGCAATTAGCTGACACCAAAAATAAAAAATTGGTGTCAAAATGGTGTCAAACCAAGAAAAAGTGATGATTATAAGGAAGAAAAAGTGTTGCAAACCTCGTAAAATCAAGGTTTGCAAAAAAAATCTCAAAAAATTAGCACTCACCTCTTGACAGTGCTAACAACGTGTGTTATATTACATGCAGAACAAAGGAAACAACATATTTCTCCTTCGGGAGAGATATTTCTCATATAAGAGGAGGGTTAGCCTATGAATATCAGTAAATTTACACAGAAATCCGTACAGGCTGTCCAGGATCTGGAGAAGGTTGCTTATCAGTTTGGCAACCAGGAGATTGAAGAGGAGCATCTTTTATATGCTCTGCTGGAACAGGAAGACAGCCTGATTCTTAAACTGATTGAGAAAATGGAGATAGATAAGGATTATTTCAGAAATTCTCTGAATCAGGCACTGGATGCCAGGGTTAAGGTATCCGGCGGTGAGCTTCGTTTCGGACAGTATCTGAACAAGGCTCTGGTCAGTGCAGAGGATGAAGCCAAGGCAATGGGAGATGAATATGTCTCTGTAGAGCATTTATTCCTTGCCTTGTTGAGATATCCAAGTCCGAGCATGAAGAAACTGTTTCAGGAATTTGGCATTACTAAGGAGCGTTTCCTGCAGGCACTTTCTACAGTACGAGGCCATCAGCGTGTAGTCAGTGACAATCCAGAAGCTACTTATGATACTTTGAATAAATATGGCGAGGATTTAGTCGAAAAGGCACGTAACCAGAAGCTAGATCCTGTGATCGGACGTGATGAGGAAATCCGTAATATCATCAGAATCCTTTCACGTAAGACCAAGAACAATCCGGTGCTCATCGGTGAGCCTGGTGTAGGTAAGACTGCAGCAATCGAGGGTCTTGCACAGCGAATCGTGGCAGAGGATGTGCCGGAAGGTCTGAAGGATAAGAAGATTTTTGCCCTGGACATGGGTGCTCTGGTGGCAGGTGCCAAATACAGAGGTGAGTTTGAGGAACGTCTGAAAGCAGTCCTTGAAGAAGTAAAGAAGAGTGAAGGAAACATCATTCTTTTCATTGATGAGTTACATCTGATCGTTGGTGCAGGTAAGACTGACGGAGCCATGGATGCAAGCAATATGCTGAAGCCTATGCTTGCCAGAGGTGAGCTTCACTGTATCGGTGCAACAACTCTGGATGAGTATCGTCAGTATATTGAGAAAGATGCCGCTCTGGAACGTCGTTTCCAGCCTGTTATGGTAGATGAACCTACAGTGGAGGATACCATTTCCATCCTTCGTGGTCTGAAGGAGAGATATGAGGTCTTCCATGGTGTTAAGATCACAGACAGTGCGCTGGTTGCAGCAGCTACACTTTCACATAGATATATCACAGACCGTTTTCTTCCTGATAAGGCCATTGACCTGGTGGATGAGGCCTGTGCCCTGATCAAGACAGAGCTGGATTCCATGCCTTCAGAGCTGGATGAACAGCGCCGTAAGATCATGCAGCTGGAGATCGAGGAATCTGCACTGAAGAAAGAGACAGATAATCTGAGTAAGGAACGTCTGGAAACACTTCAGAAGGAGCTGGCAGAGCTTCGTGATACCTTTAATACACAGAAAGCACAGTGGGATAATGAGAAGCATTCTGTAGAAAAATTACAGAAGCTTCGTGAGCAGATCGAGGATGTGAATAAGCAGATCCAGAAAGCAAAACAGAATTATGATCTGGAGAAGGCTGCACAGTTACAGTACGGCGAACTTCCGAAATTACAGCAGCAGCTGGAAATCGAAGAAAAGAGTGTCAAAGAAAGTGACAGAAGTCTGGTTCATGAGGCAGTCACTGATGATGAGATCGCAAGGATCATTTCCAGATGGACCGGTATTCCTGTAACAAGACTGACAGAAGGCGAGAGAGCCAAACTCCTCACTTTGGAAGATCAGCTTCACAAGAGAGTTGTAGGTCAGGATGAAGGTGTGAAGAGGGTTACAGATGCAATCCTTCGTTCTAAAGCCGGCATCAAGGATCCGACTAAACCAATCGGTTCCTTCCTGTTCCTTGGTCCTACAGGTGTAGGTAAGACAGAGCTTGCCAAAACTCTGGCAGAGAATCTGTTTGATGATGAACAGAATATGGTCAGAATTGATATGAGTGAATACATGGAGAAGTATTCTGTATCCAAACTGATCGGAGCGCCTCCCGGATATGTAGGATATGAGGAGGGTGGCCAGCTTACTGAGGCAGTCCGCCGTAAACCATACAGTGTTGTACTTTTCGATGAGATTGAGAAGGCACATCCGGATGTGTTTAACGTACTGTTACAGGTACTGGATGATGGCCGTATCACAGATTCTCAGGGACGTACGGTTGACTTTAAGAATACAATTCTTATCATGACTTCCAACATTGGTTCTCCGTATCTGCTGGATGGTATTGATGAGAATGGTGAGATCAAACCTGAGGCTCAGAGTCAGGTTATGGATGACCTGAGAGGCCATTTCCGTCCGGAATTCCTGAACCGTCTGGATGAAATAATTATGTTCAAGCCCTTGACAAAATCCAATATTGGTAAGATAGTAGACTTGATGGTCGGCGAGCTTGACAAACGTCTTGCAGACCAGGAGCTTTCCCTGGAACTGACAGATGCAGCCAAGGATCAGGTTATCGAGAATGGCTATGACCCGGTATATGGTGCACGTCCGTTGAAGCGCTATCTGCAGAAATATGTAGAGACTCTTGCGGCGAGAAAGATTTTGTCCGGAGATGTTCACGCAGGTGATACTCTGGTGCTGGATGTTCAGAATGGGGAATTCATTGTTACGGTAAAGGACGGAAACTAAATGATACCCAAAGATCCAATGATTCTGCTGAGTTATGTAAATACTCAGCTCAGGGATTACTATGATTCCCTGGAAGCACTCTGCACATGCAGAGGATTGAAGAAAGACGAACTGGTGGCGAAGATGCATTCCATCGACTATGAGTATGATGAAGCAACCAATCAGTTCATATAAGAAATATGCGAAATGCTCTCTGACAGCGGGAATTGCTGTTGGGGAGCATTTTTCGTATTGCATATAAGAAAGATCCCTGCTTTAATTGCTCAAAAGTGATAAACTGCGGAGCAGTTATTGGGTCATGTGTTTCAAAATCAGTACAATCTTAAAAAATAGATAAGGCAGTACAAAAAAATGTCAGTAATAAAGATTAAATCGTTAAAATATAAACGAAAATAATCAGGGAATATGTAAAAAATGTATAAAAAAACAGGAAATAAAGTATAAATATTCACTATCCACACAATTGATTTTTGTATGCTGTATGATATAATTGCATCTGTAAAAAACAAGCGCATATTAAATAGGAAGAAACACATATATGAAAAAAATCTCCTGAATGATAATCGCGCTGTACGAAAATACAATATGGAGGTGGCAGTTTTGAAAAAGTTGGTGACCGTACTGGGTGCTTTTTTTGCAGTTCTTCTGGCTTGTCCGTTGAGTGTATTTGCGGCAGAAGGCAGTAAAGCACCATCTACAGTACCTGTATGGCTTTGCATTCCCTTTGCAGGGCTTTTGTTATGTATTGCAGTGATGCCTCTGGTAAAAGCGGAGTGGTGGGAGTCTCATCAGCCACTGGTTGTTGCCTTATGGATCATTCTGATGGTGGTTCCATTTGCTTTCGTTTATGGAGCCGGAAAGACTGCAGAGACAGTTCTGGACTGTATTGTGAATGATTATCTTACATTCATCATTCTGTTATTCGGCCTGTTCTGCGTATCAGGTAATATTACCATGGAGGGTGATTTCGCAGGTTCCCCCCGTGTTAATGTAGGTCTGCTTGCACTGGGAACTCTTCTGGCAAGCTGTATCGGTACCACCGGTGCCAGTATGCTGATGGTACGTCCGGTAATTAAAATGAATTCATGGAGAAAGAGAAAAGGACATATTATGATCTTCTTTATCTTCATGGTTTCCAATATGGGTGGATGTCTTACCCCGATTGGAGATCCGCCGCTGTTAATGGGATTTATGCGAGGTGTTCCTTTCTTCTGGAGCCTGCATCTGTTCCCTGTGCTGATCTTTAATATGGTCATACTGCTATTTGCATTTTATCAGATCGATAAACGTTCCTACAGAAAGGATATTGCAAATGGCCGTAAACCGGATATCCGTAAACCGGGTACTCAGTTCCGTCTGGATGGACTGCACAATATCATCTTCCTTGTGATGATCGTTGGCGCGGTAATCTTAAGCGGTGTACTTCCGGGAATGTCCGCATTCCAGGATGCAGCAGGCAATGTAAGAGGCATTCATCTCTTTGGAGAAGTAACCCTGACATTCCCGGCTCTGATCGAAATCGTGATCATTCTGCTTGCTGCTTTTCTTTCCTTTAAGACAACAGATAAGCAGATCCGTATCAGAAACCATTTTACCTGGGGCGCGATCCAGGAAGTTGCAGTTTTATTCATTGGTATCTTTATTACCATGCAGCCTGCACTGATGCTTCTGAAAGCAGTAGGACCAAATCTTGGAATCACCAAGCCTGCAGAGATGTTCTGGGCAACAGGTGCACTTTCCAGTTTTCTGGATAACACACCGACTTATCTGGTATTCCTTACAACAGCAGGAACATTGGCATTTACCAATGGAATCACAACCACACTGGGAACTGTACCGACCAAGGTTCTGTCCGCAATTTCCTGCGGTGCAGTATTCATGGGTGCTAACACTTATATCGGAAACGCCCCGAACTTTATGGTAAAGGCAATCTCTGATGAGAATGGTGTGAAGATGCCGTCATTTTTCGGATATATGCTGTGGTCTGTGGCATTTCTGGTTCCGGTGTTTATTATCGATATGTTTGTATTCTTTTTATAAGGAGGGAGGATCATTATGCAGGACAATCAGGAAAAATGTAAAGAACTTGCAATACGCATTTATAACCTGGACGAAGAAGTTTATAAATGTGTGGGTTCCTCTCTGGGACGTACATTTACAGGACAAAAAGAAACAACTCTCCGTCATCTGGCAGCACTGATGTATACCAAGCCGGACGGACATCTGCTCAGAAGTGAACTGGCGCTGATCAGTAACATGGCCCGTACCATCAGGGATAAGAGCGAGAGAAGACGTCTTATGATAGAGTATGACAGTATTCTGAAAGAGATTGAAAGTCTTCCGGATACATTTGGACAGACAGATATTGTAGATAAAGAACGTATCAGTCTGAATAATCTGATCGCAAGACGCCAGAATGAGATTTCCGAAAATGATCATCTGATCATCTGTATCAGCCGTACACAGGGAAGTGGCGGTAATGATATCGGATTTGAACTGGCAGATCAGCTTCAGATCAACTATTATGATG
Source organism: Blautia wexlerae DSM 19850 (assembly GCF_025148125.1). Lineage (NCBI taxonomy): Bacteria > Bacillati > Bacillota > Clostridia > Lachnospirales > Lachnospiraceae > Blautia > Blautia wexlerae. Next base: position 3,352,438 of record NZ_CP102267.1, on the reverse strand, counting down.
CAGAGATCTTTGATCAGGTTATGAAGCGTCTGCAGGCAGATAAAAGTGTAGTCAGTGATACAGGTAATTTTGAGAAATTTGATAAATACAGAAAGAAAAAACATACAGATCTGAAAACCTGGTTCAGGGAATTCAACCGTTATCACGGACTTCCGAAACAGGATGCGGTTTTCTTCAACATGAGTGATCTGATCTGTGAACTGGCAAAAAGTGAAGACTGTGTGATTATGGGGCGCTGTGCAGACACGATTCTTAAGAATAATCACATTCCTCATATCAGCCTGTTTATCAGTGCTCCCTTCCAGGTTCGTGTGCAGCACGTTATGGATATCCGTAATATGAATTTGAAACAGGCAGTACGTTTTCTGAAGCAGATGGATAAGCAGCATAAGAAATATTATGAATTTTATACCGGTGAGAAATGGGGAAAACCGGAGAATTATGATTTGTGCATCAACAGTGCCAACTATGGACTGAAGGATACAATTGAGCTGATCCGGAGAATGCTGGATCAGAAGGTTCACTGATCAGAGGGAGATTTATCTGTCTGATTTAACCGAATCGAGTAAATAGCGGAGCGGATTGCAAATATCCGCCTGACAAAGAAAATAAGCTCTGTGGATAAAAGAAAAATCCACAGAGCTTATTTTTTGCCAAGTCCAGGCAGATATTTGTAAGCAGCAAAGCAATCTGGGAATGCCCGGCGCTTGCTGTAAACGACTTTGATTTTAACGCCAGTTGAATGTACTCATACCATAAACATAGATAAAGGCAATTATAATCGGAAGTACAAACCGGAAGAGTGGTTTCATCCACTTCTGTACCTTTAAGCCCTTACCTGTATTGGCCTCTCTGATAAAGTTATCCCATCCCCAGCCGAACTTATTACAGCAGAAGAGTGCAAGGATGAGAGAGCCAAGGGGTAAAATATTGTTGGAAACAATAAAATCCCAGAAATCAAGCCAGGTAGTTCCTTCGGCAAATGGCTGGAAGTGGAAAACGCTGAAACCAAGGGCTGTGGTAAGTGCCAGAAGAAAGACACCTGTGCCGCAGACCACGCTGCCTTTTGGACGAGACCAGCCGGTAAGCTCACGTATCATTGCCAGAATGTTTTCGCACACTCCCAGAACTGTTGACATGGCTGCGAATACCATGAACAGGAAGAATAAGGAACCCCAGATGCGACCTCCGGACATGTTGTTAAAAACTGCTGCCATTGTATCAAACAGAAGGCTCGGACCTGCGTTTACTTCCAGATTAAAGGTAAAGCATGCAGGGAAAATAATAACTCCTGCCAGAAAAGCAACCAGTGTGTCCAGTGTGATCACATGAATAGCTTCCCCCATCAGAGAATGCTCTTTGCCAATATAGCTGCCAAAGATAGCCATGCCACCCATACCTGTAGATAAAGTAAAGAATGCCTGGTTCATTGCCCCTACGATCACCGAACCATCAATCTTTGAGAAATCCGGTTTCAGATAAAAGGTCATTCCCTCACCAGAGCCTTTCAGAAAAAGACTGTGTACAGCGAGAGCAAGCATCAGTACCAGCAGTGCAGACATCATATATTTTGTCACACGCTCCAGTCCTCCCTGAAGATTGAAGGAAAGGATGAAAAATGCAATGACTACAGTGACCAGTAAGAAGAATACATTCACAGAGGGAGAGGAGATCATGGCTGAAAATCCCAGTGAACCATTTTTACCTCTGAGAAACTGTACAAAATAATAAATGATCCAGCCGCAGACAACAGTGTAAAATGCCATCAGGGCAATGTTGCCAAGCAGACAGAACCAACCGAAAATCCCCCATTTCTGTCCTGGCTTTTCCAGCTTACGGTACATGAAAAGGGGACTTGTCTGAGCCGCTCTTCCGATGGAAAATTCCAACACAAGAGCCGGGATTCCCAGGATGACCAGACACAGAAGATAGATCAGCATAAAGCTGCCGCCGCCATTTTGCCCGCACATCCACGGGAATTTCCACACATTTCCGCAGCCAATGGCGCAGCCGGCGGAAAGCATAATGAAGCCAAGCCGGCTTCCAAGCTGTTCACGTTTCATAAGATAACGCTCCCTTCAGAAGTTCATATAAGGGATATTATAAGATAAAAAACAATATTTGTAAAATTGATTGTTTTGTTGTATGTTATTGAAAATATCGTTTGTATAAGAAAAATAACGCTTCTGCGTTTTGATGGGAAAATATTGAAAAAAATATGGGAAAGGAACGAGAAATGGATACAAATGTGTTAAAAACTTTTATTGCAGTATGTGAATATTCCGGATTTTCGGCTGCTGCAAAAGAACTGGGATATACGCAGTCTACAGTTTCTTCACAGATTAAACAACTGGAAAAGGAACTTGATGTCAGGCTGTTTGACCGTTATTATCATAAAATCAATCTTACGGAAAAGGGAGTTTTAGTTTTGCAGCAGGCTCGAAACATTCTGAAGGCACAGGCAAAAATGCTCGATTCGCTGAATTCGGCTGAAAGCATTGAAGGCGAGATACGGTTGTCTATGTCCAGTTCTGTCTGCAGCAGATATTTTAAAAATGATTTTCTGCGTTTTCATCATCAGTATCCGGAAATAAAAGTGGAGATAACAGAAAACGGTACAGAGCAGATGTTTGATAAATTACGGAAGAACGAAACAGATTTAGTTTTCACTCTGGACAGGCATATTTATGATTCGGATTTTATTATTTGTGCGGAACAGGAAGAACAGGTTCATTTTATTGCAGCGGCTGATAATCCTGTTGCAGGCTGTTCATGGAAATTAAGTGAAATTTCTCAGAATGAGTTTGTGTTAACAGAACAAGCCATGAGCTACAGAAAAATACTGAATGAAATCCTTGCGTCCCAATCACTGGAAATCCGTCCGGTTCTTGAAATCGGAAATCCGCTTCAGATATGTGAACTGGTAAAAAACAGCAGCCTGCTTTCCTTTCTTCCGGATTTTATTTCGGAGAAATATGTGAAAGACGGACAGATTAAAAGACTGGATGTTGCTGGCTGCCCGGTAACTGTATGGACACAGTTGCTGCTCCACAAAAATAAATGGCGGTCTCCGGCAATTAATGTGTTTGTAGAATTTTATAAAGAAGTCATGCAGAGATAGAACTTGAAGAATACTGGAAATTTTATTCGACCTGAGATGAAAAATATTAGCCGGGCAAAATAAAATTGAATATTTACAAATTGGAAATATCAAAGTTAAATCTAAAATAATTATAAACTGCACAAAAAACACTTGCATTTTTTGTCTAAAAGTATATCATATATGATTAGTCAGGCTAATTAAAGAATAATATCAGACCTGAAAGAGGACAGAGGCCGGAAAGGAGTGAAGTTATGTGGTGCCCGGAAGAGGAGAAGAAAGAAAAACGAGAAGAGAAAAGCATGCCTGCGCTCTTTATGGAGATCAACCGCCAATATGGTATGAGATGTATGCAGCGTATACGGGAAATCGGTATCCAGCAGGGACAGATGCCGATCATTATGATCGTATACAGAAATAACGGCTGCAGCCAGAAGGAGATTGCAGAGCGTATGGGTGTAACACCGCCCACTGTTAATGTAAGTATCCAGCGTCTGGAGAAAGCCGACATTGTCTGCAGGAAACGTGATGATAAAGACCAACGCATCATGCGTGTATATCTGACAGAAAACGGAAGAAAAATCGTGGAGGAGCTCCAGCAGGAAAGCAAAGCTGTGGAAAAAGTGATGTTCAGCAATTTCAGTGAAGCAGAGCTATGTCTTTTACGAAGGTTTTTTGGGCAGATTCTGGATAATATTTCGGAGATACCTGTCAACAGGTAGAAACTGAAAAATACATGATGGAGCAGATTGAGAAAACTGTATCAGCATGTTCAGATAAAAAATATTGTCTGTGAAAGAACTGACATGTGAGTTTAAACAGACATACATTAAAAATAGGAAAAGAGGGAATCAAGCAATGATTAAACTGATGAAATATCTGAAGAAATCAGCGGGATACATTGTCCTGATCATAGCACTTCTGTTTCTGCAGGCGTACTGTGATCTTTCCCTGCCGGATTATACCTCCAAGATCATTAATGTAGGTATCCAGCAGAAAGGTATTGAAGACAGTGTGCCGGATAAGCTTCGGGATTCAACCTTGCAGAATCTTCAGATTTTTATGGATGAGGATCAGAAAAAGGAAGTTTCACAGAATTATACACAGGAAGAGGATACCTGGGTATTAAACGATGATATTTCCAAAGAAACCAGAGAGAATTTAAATGAGGATTTCTCCAAGGCAATGATGATGGTATCTGCCTTTTCCGAAGACAGTGAACAGGGGCAGGCAATGGTTGCACAGATGGGCCTTCCGGAGGGAACAGACCCACTGACAGCGCTGGCGCAGATGCCGGAAGAAGCAGTACAGCAGATTATGAGTCAGGTGGATGAGAAGCTGAAAGATATGCCGGAGTCTATTGTGACACAGGCTGGTGTTTCCTTTGTTGCTTCAGAATATGAAGCACTGGGGAAAGATGTGGATGCCATTCAGATGCATTACATCCTGATGTCAGGTATCAGAATGCTTGCCATGGCTCTGGTGATCATGCTGGCAGCAATCAGTGTCACATTTATTTCGGCCAGAGTGGCAGGCAGACTTGGCCATGACCTGAGAAACAGCATTTACCGCAAGGTTATGAGCTTCTCCAGCAGAGAATATCACAAATTCTCCACAGCATCCCTGATCACACGAAGCACCAATGATGTGCAGCAGGTACAGCAGGTTATGGCAATGATGTTCCGCATTGTTCTGTACGCGCCGATCCTTGGTATTGGTGGTGTGATTAAGGTATTGAACACAGATTCTTCCATGACATGGATCCTTGGTGTGGCAGTTGGCCTGATCCTGATTGTGATCTTTGTGCTGTTCCAGGTGGCAATGCCTAAATTCACTATCTTACAGACTCTGATCGACAGACTGAACCTGGTATCACGTGAGATCCTGACAGGTATCCCGGTTATCCGCGCATTCAGCCGTGAGAAGCATGAGGAAGAGCGTTTTGAGAAAGCAAACCTGGATCTGACAAAAACAAACCTGTTTGTCAACAGATGTATGACTTTTATGATGCCCATTATGATGCTGATCATGAATGGTGTATCTGTACTTATTATTTACAGTGGTGCCCATGCAGTAGACAACGGAACCATGCAGGTTGGTAATGTTATGGCATTCATCCAGTATGCAATGCAGATCATCATGTCCTTCCTGATGATCACTGCAATGTCTATTATGCTCCCGAGAGCAAATGTTGCAGCGCTTCGTATTGATGAGGTTCTGAAAACAGAGGTTTCTATTCAGGATCCGGAAACTCCGGTACATCCGTCAGAAAATGTGAAAGGTGAGATTGAATTTGACCATGTATCCTTTGCTTACCCGGAAGCAGGTGAGAATGTACTGACAGACATTTCCTTTAAAGCAAAGAAAGGTCAGACAATCGCAGTGATCGGAAGTACTGGAAGTGGTAAGAGTACCCTGATCAATCTGATTCCCAGATACTATGATGTGACAAAGGGTTCTGTTAAAGTAGATGGTGTGGATGTCCGTGACATGACTCAGAAAGAGCTTCGTGATAAGCTGGGATATGTGCCGCAGAAGGGTGTACTTTTCTCAGGTACCATTGATTCAAACATCCGCTATGGTAAGCCGGAGATCACTGATGCACAGGTAAAGGAAGCAGCAGAGGTTGCACAGGCTACAGAATTTATTGATACCAAACCGGAGAAATATGAATCCCCTGTATCACAGGGAGGTACCAATGTTTCGGGCGGACAGAAACAGCGTCTGTCCATTGCCAGAGCCATTGCAAAGGATCCGGAAATCTTTATCTTTGATGACAGCTTCTCTGCCCTTGACTTTAAGACTGACAGTCAGTTAAGAAAGGCATTGAAGGAGTACACCAAGGACGCAACTACCGTAATCGTTGCCCAGAGGATCAGTACCATCCTTGGTGCAGATCAGATCATTGTACTGGACGACGGACATATGGCAGGCATTGGAACTCATAAGGAACTGATGGCAAATTGTGAGGTATATCAGCAGATTGCAAGATCTCAGTTATCAGAGGAGGAACTGGCATGAGCGAACAGAGAAGAAGAGGTCCTATGGGAGGACATGGACGTATGATGTCCGGCGAAAAGGCAAAAGACTTCAAGGGCTCCATGGCTAAGCTTTTCCGTTATATGGGACGATATAAATTCCGCTTTATACTGATGTTTATCTTTGCAGTAGCGGGAACTGTGTTTAGTATTGTAGGGCCTAAGATTTTAGGTAAGGCGACCACAGAGCTGTTTAACGGCCTGGTTGCCAAGGTAAACGGAACCGGTGAAATTGACTTCGGAAAGATCGGGATGATCCTGTTATGGACACTTGGATTATATGTGTTAAGTGCATGCTTTTCCTTTGTACAGGGATTCGTAATGTCAGGGATCTCCAATGATGTTACCTATAATCTGAGAAAAGATATTTCAAAGAAAATCAACAGACTGCCTCTGAACTATTATGAGAGCAGAACAAACGGTGAGATCCTCTCCCGTATCACCAATGATGTGGATACTCTGCAGATGAGTTTAAACCAGAGTCTGACACAGCTGATCACATCAGTGACAACCCTGATCGGTGTATTTATTATGATGCTTTCCATCAATGTGTGGATGACTCTTGCAGCACTTCTGATCCTGCCGGTTTCCATGTTCATCATCCAGACTGTCATGAAGCATTCCCAGAAATACTTCCAGGACCAGCAGAGCTATCTGGGTAAAGTAAACGGTCAGATCGAAGAAAACTTCGGTGGTCATAATGTGGTCCGGGTTTTCAACAAAGAGAATGATGTAGTAGAAGAATTTGAGAAAGATAATCAGAAGCTTTATGAATCTGCATGGAAATCTCAGTTCTTCTCAGGAATGATGATGCCGATCATGCAGTTTGTAGGTAACCTTGGATATGTAATGGTAGCTCTCTTAGGCGGCGTGTTTGTAATCAAAAAAAGTATTGAAGTCGGTGATATCCAGTCCTTCTTCCAGTACATCCGTAACTTTACACAGCCAATCCAGCAGATTGCACAGGTTACAAACCTGTTACAGTCCTCAGCAGCAGCTTCCGAACGAGTATTTGAATTCCTGGAGGAGCCGGAAGAGAGTCAGAATGAGAAGAACCCTGTAGACGTTAATACACTTACAGGAGATGTACAGTTTGAACATGTAAAATTCGGTTACAATCCGGATAAGATCATTATCAATGATTTCTCTGCAGATGTGAAGGATGGCCAGAAGATTGCCATTGTAGGTCCCACAGGTGCAGGAAAGACAACTATGGTGAAACTGCTTATGAGATTCTATGATCTCAATGGCGGAAGTATTAAGGTAGACGGTTATGACATCAAAGACTTTAACAGAAGTAGTCTGAGAGAGATGTTTGGTATGGTGCTTCAGGATACCTGGCTGTTCTCAGGAACCATTATGGAAAATATCCGTTACGGACGTCTGGATGCTACAGATGAAGAGGTGATCGCTGCAGCAAAGGCAGCCCATGTGCACAACTTTATCATGCAGCAGCCGGGCGGCTATGACATGGTTCTGGATGAAGAAACCAGTAATATTTCCCAGGGACAGAAACAGCTTCTCACTATTGCCAGGGCAATTCTTGCCAATAATAAGATCCTGATCCTGGATGAGGCAACCTCCTCTGTAGATACCAGAACCGAAGTGCGTATCCAGAAAGCCATGGACAATCTGATGAAGGGCAGAACCAGCTTTGTGATCGCACACAGACTTTCTACCATCAAGGATGCAGATCTGATCCTGGTTATGAAAGACGGTGACATTATCGAGCAGGGAAATCATGAAGAGCTTCTGTCTAAGAAAGGCTTCTATGCAGACCTGTATAACAGTCAGTTTGAGAATAAGGTAACTGCCTGAAATATACAGTATGGAAATCATGATATAAATCATGGTGTAAATCTATGGCAATTTCTGAAAAAATGAAATTACTGTAAGAAAGAAATGTATTATAAATCCCTCAGGGTATTTGTGAAAGAGAATATATCCGGCAGATATAGGATCGCACAGATACTGGATGAGGGATTTTTATTATTGTTTACTGTAGCTTCTTATGGATGCATAGAAACAGATGAATCGAGATATACCGTGCAAATTTACGTCTTTTCTGTAAGAGGGGAATATGTTATAATTAAAAACCAATCTACGAAAATTGATATATTTTGTTACTGTTCACTGGTAATATCCCGCGAGGTGTTTTTTGTGAGCGAAGGTCACAGAAAACCCGAGACATACCGCGCGAATTTATGCGATTAGCATAAATTAAGTTTGCGAAGCAAACGATACTCCTTGGGCATTGCACAAGGAGGTTCATATTTCCTGCATCGCGAAGCGTGTTGCTGGGAACGGAGTGAACAGTAACTATATTTTATCATCATAATAATAAGAGAAAATGATAACAATAATAAGGAGTATTGTAACTGTGAAATTGCTGAACAGTTGCAAATATCAGAGGATATCAACAATATGACAGATAAGAAAAACGGCAGAGAATATCTGGGCTATGTGCTGGAAAAATTAAAAGAACGTATCACAGAAATCAGCCTTTCTCTGGTGGAAGGCCAGAAAGAGATTGAGGGAATGCATGAGTATTACTGGGAAAATTATACAGAGATGGACCAGTATGGTTATGAGAATTATGATAATCAGCAGGCATTGTTCCGCCAGATTTCCGCAAATGAAGAGCAGCTGATCCTGAAGCAGAGATTTCGCAGAATGGCAGATTCTCCATTTTTCGGAAGAGTGGATTTCATTTACGAAGGAGAGGACGAACCGGAGATCTTTTATATTGGAATTGGAAATTTCGCAGAGAAAGCAGGGCATATTCCATTAGTATACGACTGGCGTGCTCCGGTAAGCGGTTTGTTTTATGACTATGACAAAGGACCGGCTTCTTATGAGGCTCCCATGGGTGAAATCCATGGCGAGGTTGCTTCGAAATGGCAGTATAAGATCCGCAACGGAAAAATGATCTACGAATTTGAGAGTGATGTGAAGATTGATGATGAGATCTTGAAAGCAGAGCTGGGAAGTAACGGTGAGGTACAGCTTAAGAACATTATCCGTACCATTCAAAAGGAGCAGAATGCCATTATCCGAAATACCAAAGACAGGATCATGGTGATCCAGGGTGCAGCAGGAAGCGGTAAAACTTCCGTGGCGCTTCACAGGATCGCCTATCTTCTCTACCATGACAGACAGAATCTGAAGTCTTCCAATATTCTGATCCTGTCACCAAATGGAGTGTTTTCCGATTATATCTCCCATATCCTTCCTGAACTGGGAGAAGAGAATATTAAGGAAATGAGCTTTGATCTTTTTGCCTATAAGCAGCTTAGGGATACAGTTTCTGACTGCGAAGACCGCTATGATGAAATTGAACGCAGAATCCGTTTTCCGCAGAAAGCTTCTTTGGCAGAGAAAAAGCAGTCCATGGAATTTATAAATCTTATGGAACGCTATCTGGTGGAACTGGAAGACCGGCTGATGAATTTTAAAGATGTGGAATATAAGGGATTTGTAAAGAAAGAATCAGAGATTATTGAATTGTTTTATTTCAAATTCCAGGATTTTCCACTGCTCTCAAGGATGGATGCAGTTGCAGATTATTTCATTGACGAGGTGGAAACTCTGCGGGACCGTGATCTGGCAGATGATGAGAAAGACCTGATCCGTGAGAAATTCATGAAGCTGTATGTGACCGGAGATCTTTATGTGATCTACAGTCAGTTCCTGAAAGAAAATGGATACAAAGGACTTCCGCGTGTTTCTTATGAGAAAAGAAAGCTGAAATATGAGGATGTTTATCCTGTTCTTTACCTGAAATATCGTTTGCAGAGCCAGCAGGGAAGAAGCAATATCAAGCATCTGGTGGTAGATGAGATGCAGGATTACTCAAGGCTTCAGTATGAAATTCTGCAGAGGATTTTCTCCTGCAGAATGACGATCCTGGGTGACCGGGCACAGACTATGGATGATAAACAGCAGGATGTGCTGAAATTTCTGCCGAAGATTTTCGGGAGGGATATCCACAAGATCATTATGAATAAGAGTTACCGTAACACCATAGAGATTGCGTCTTATGCAAATCAGCTTGCGGGTATTGAAGATATGGAACTCTTTGAACGTCATGGTGCTCCGGTGGAGGAGAAAATATTTGCAGATATGAGCCATGCTGCGGAAGAGATTGCAGAAACTCTGAAACTCGGCGAAGAAGAATATGAAACAGCAGCGGTTGTCCTGCGTACAGAGAAAGAAGCAGAACATATGTGGCTTCTTCTGAAAGAAATTCTGGGAGAAAAAGGATTTGATATAAAAGAACGTCTGTCTTATCTGGACAGAAACAGCACAAGCTTTAAGAAAGGTCTTACAGTTACGACATTCTATCTGGCAAAAGGTCTGGAATTTGATCAGGTATTTGCAGTATTTCCGCAGAAAGATCAGAGCCCGCTTGTGCGTCAGGCGAGATATATCGCTGCAACAAGAGCCCTTCATGAACTGCATATGTATGAAGTGGAAAAATAAAAAAGTAATCGTTACTGTTCACTCCGTTCACAGTAACAAGTAATCTCTCAGTTACAGAGAAAAAAAGATAAATGGTATGATGAAGCAGAAAAATGGCGTTATGACAGACTATGCAAATCGCAGAAGGCTGAGAAATCGACATTGACATCTATGTAATGAAATTGTAAAATATATAATGTTAGGGGCAAAATATCTTTTGACCCTGATATCATATTTTATAAAGTACGGAACAGTTATAATAATATCAGAGAGAGGTTTCCTCTCCTGACCTGATATCAAATATTACCTGAAGACTATATATCTATTCTAAGGAGGATATTATGAAAAATAAAAGAGTACTAATGTTATTGGCCTTAACAACTGTATTATCTGTTTCCATGACTGCATGCTTTGGAGGCGGCAGTGACGAGGATTCAAGTGTAGTACAGGTAACTCCTACACCGGAGCCAACCAAAGCAGCGAAAGCAACTCCTACCCCTGCACCGGCCAATGCCCAGAATACTACCTATACATCTAAGAACAAAGCAGTATCCATTAAACTTCCGGATGCGACATGGGCGAATAAATCAGATTCTGACGATATGTTAAGCTTCGAGTCACCGAAACAGGGCAAACTCCTGATCCTGCATGGTTCCGGTGAGGAGGATATGTCTGTGGCGATCATTCCAAGCTCACAGGATACAGCCTCTGCACTTGTAAAGGCAGATAATCTTGTAGAAGGTACAGATTTTGAGATCCAGGATTATAAATCAGAGGAAGTCAGCGGTGTAAATGTTTACAGCTATACAGTTCATTACCTCACTGACAAGAGTGACTATAAATATGTTGTAAATAAATATTTCACAGATAATACAACAGAATTTTACAGTGTTGCAGGTTCTGTAAAGGATGAGAAAGCACTGGCAGGAATCAAGACTTCTGTTGATTCATTCACTATTTCCGGTGATTCTGTACTGAAAGCAGCAGCAACAGGAAAAACTTCAGGAACTACAGCAGGTACAACTGCGGACGGCACTTCAGGAACTACAGGAACAGCGGCTGCAGGTACAGACCAAACAGCATCCGGCAGTTCATCAGATGGAAGTTCTTCAGCAGGCACAGACGGTTCTTACAGCGATACTTCATCGGGCGGTTCATCAGATTACAGTTCATCAGACTATACTTCTGATGGCAGCAGTGACGGATCTTATGATTATGACGATGGTTCTTCCAATGGATATTATGCAGACGGAACACCTGTAGGAACAGATGATCCGGACTATGATACAGATCAGACAAGAACTATTTACAGAAACTCCGACGGATATCCGCTTGTAATTTATCCGAACGGTGACGGTACATGGTGTGATGATGACGGAAATACCTATGATTTTGCTAATGGTGAGGACGTTTATGATGAGAACGGTGTTGACTATTACTATCATGGAGAACCGGCGTATGTCCGCTATATGCCTAAGAATCAGTAACAGAAAAGTTGAAAAGGACGGCTGCTGTAAAAAACAGTCGTCCTTTTTTGCGCTGACAGAGACCAACCTGTTATTTACATAAGAACGGATGTTGTGGTAGAATAGCAGGGAAAATATGTGTTGCTGTGAACGGAGTGAACAGTAAAACAGGTAGATAATGAGGGCTGATGAATGGAATCATATGGAAGATTTGCCGGTGTTTATGATGTTTTCATGGATAATGTAAACTATCGTGAATGGGCAGACTATATTATAGAAACACTGGCTCAGGACGAGATCAGGGATGGTCTGGTTCTGGAGCTGGGATGTGGAACAGGTACTGTGACAGAGATGCTTGCAGATGCCGGATACGATATGATCGGTATCGATAATTCTGAGGAGATGCTTGCAGAGGCTATGGAGAAGCGGGCGGAATCCGGTCATGATATTCTATATCTTTTGCAGGATATGCAGGATTTTGAGTTATATGGTACGGTTCGTGCTGTGATCAGTGTCTGTGACAGTATGAATTATCTGACGGACGAGGAAGATCTGGAGTATCTTTTTGCGCTGGTAAATAATTATCTGGATCCGGGCGGACTGTTCATTTTTGATATGAATACGATCCATAAATACCGGGATGTGATCGGTGATACGACTATTGCTGAGGACAGAGAGGACGGAAGCTTTATCTGGGAGAACAGTTATGACAGGGAAAATGCCCTGAATGTATATGAACTGGCACTTTTTCTTCCAAGAGAAGACGGATTGTATGAGAAGTGTGAGGAGGAACATGTACAGAAAGCATATTCCATAGAAGCAATCAAGGCTATGATTGTGAAAGCAGGAATGGAACTGGTGGCAGTCTGTGATGCATATACTCATAATCCGGGTGATGAGAATTGTGAACGTCTGACTTTTGTTGCAAGAGAGCATGGAAAAAGTGCACAGAACGGATATCATGGAAGGATTCCGGAGAAACCTGAGACACATCGCGCGGATTGATGCGATTATAGCAGGCCTCTTAATTAATGCATTGTTTACGGGGATTGCTATTGATTTGATGTTAAGCCATGGACAAAATGAAAATAATATGAAAGAAATAACAGGAGTAATAAACGAATGAACGATTATATTATCAGAGCAATTGCAGCGAATGATCAGATTCGGGCATTTGCGGCAGTTACTACAGAAACAGTAGAAACAGCGAGACAGGATCACAATACAAGCCCGGTAGCCACAGCAGCACTGGGACGTCTTCTTACAGCAGGTGCTATGATGGGTACCATGATGAAGGGGGATAAGGACATCCTTACACTTCAGATTAAGGCAGGAGGTCCTCTAGAAGGAATTACTGTGACAGCAGATTCCAAAGGTCGTGTAAAGGGATATGTGGGAAATCCTGATGTATGTATCCCGGCAAACAGCAAGGGCAAACTGGATGTTGCAGGTGCTGTCGGAGTAGGATTTATGAACGTGATCAAGGATATGGGACTGAAAGAGCCTTATGTTGGACAGGTTGCGCTTCAGACCAGCGAGATCGCAGAAGATCTTACCTATTATTTTGCTACAAGTGAACAGGTACCGTCAGCAGTTGGTCTTGGAGTTCTTATGAATAAAGATAATACAGTACGTCAGGCTGGCGGATTTATCGTGCAGCTGATGCCGTTTGCGGAAGAAAGCACAATTGCGAAGCTTGAGGAAAATGTGCAGAAAATCACATCTGTCACAAATCTTCTGGAAGAGGGGCATACTCCTGAGAGTCTGCTTGAGAAAGTTCTGGAGGGCTTTGATATGGAGATCAATGAGAAAGTTCCTACGGAATTTTACTGTAACTGCAGCAGAGAAAGAGTGGAGAAAGCTCTGATCAGCATTGGAAGAAAAGAACTCAATGAAATGATCCAGGAAGGTAAGTCCATTGAGATGAACTGCCATTTCTGTAATAAGAATTATGAATTTACAGTGGAAGAACTGAAAGAAATCCTGCGTAAATGTAAATAAGAGACGCCAATGTACTGACAGATAGATCTGCCGGAGCACAGGGAAGAAGAGGTAGAAAATGAAAAACGGTTATATCAAAACAGCAGCCGCAACACCTTATATCACAGTTGCAGACTGCAATGCCAATGGAAATGAGATTATCAGACTGATCCATGAGATGGAGAAAGAACATGTGAAGGTTATGGTTTTTCCGGAGCTTTGTATCACAGGCTATACCTGTCAGGATCTTTTCCTGCAGAGACGTCTTCTCGACAGCGCCTGGGAAACTTTGCTGAAGATCACAAAGGAAACTGCTGATGTGGATGCCCTTGTTTTTGTAGGTGTGCCTTTCAGAAATCATGGAAAATTATATAATGTGGCAGCAGTTTTAAACAGAGGCGAGATCATTGGTCTGGTTCCGAAAACTTATCTTCCAAACTATGGAGAATTTTATGAGCAGCGCCATTTTGCATCAGGTCTTGGCTGTCTGGAATATGTGGATATTGAGGGAAAGAGAGTTCCTTTTGGAACAGATATTCTTTTTATCTGTGAGGAGGAGCCGGAGCTTGTGGCAGCAGCAGAGATCTGCGAGGATTTATGGGTGACACTGCCGCCAAGCGTTCTCCATGCACAGGCAGGAGCGAATCTGATCGTGAATCTGTCAGCCAGCAATGAGATGGTCGGAAAGGACAGCTACCGCAGAGATCTTGTTTCCGGACAGTCTGCACGTCTGGTGTGCGGATATGTATATGCAAATGCAGGAGAAGGTGAGTCTACACAGGATCTGGTCTTTGGCGGTCAGAATATGATCGCAGAGAATGGAGTGATCCTTGCGGAAGGAAAACGTTTCCACAATGGTATTGTATACAGTGAGATTGATGTGCAGAGGCTGAACGATGAGAGAAGAAGACTGACTACTTATCAGCCGGCTGACGACAGTGATCATATTAAAGTGTGCTTCCATCTGAATGTGGAAGAGACAAAACTGACCAGAAAATATTCGCAGTATCCTTTTGTACCTTCACGAAAAGAAGAAAGGGATATGCGTTGTGATGAAATCCTGAATATCCAGGCAATGGGACTTAAGAAACGTATGGATCATATCCATTGCCATAAGGCAACAGTGGGACTTTCCGGAGGTCTGGATTCCACACTGGCACTGCTTGTGATCGCAAGAGCCTTTGACCTTTCCGGTGCGGACAGAAAGGATATCCACTGTATTACCATGCCATGCTTTGGAACCACAGACAGAACTTATCAGAATGCCTGCAAATTAAGTCAGTGTCTGGGTGCGACTTTAAGTGAGATCAATATCAAAGAAGCAGTAAATGTACATTTCCGGGATATTGCTCATGATCCGTCTGTGCATGATGTGACTTATGAGAACAGCCAGGCAAGAGAGAGAACGCAGATCCTGATGGACAGTGCAAATCAGGATGGCTCGATTCTGGTGGGAACAGGAGATCTGTCTGAGCTGGCTCTGGGATGGGCAACCTACAATGGTGACCATATGTCCATGTACGGCGTGAATGCTTCAGTGCCGAAAACTCTGGTGCGTCATCTTGTACGTTATTATGCGGATACCTGCAAAGATGAGAAGCTGACAGAGGTTCTTCTTGATATTCTGGATACACCGGTAAGTCCGGAGCTTCTGCCGCCTAAGGATGGCAAGATCGCACAGAAGACAGAAGATCTGGTGGGACCTTATGAACTTCACGATTTCTATCTGTACTATATGCTTCGTGCAGGATTTGAACCGGAGAAAATTTACAGGCTGGCATGTGAGACTTTTGAAGGAATGTATGATAAGGAGACAATCTTCAAATGGCTGAAAACCTTCTATTGGAGATTTTTTGCACAGCAGTTTAAACGTTCCTGCCTTCCGGATGGCCCGAAGGTGGGAAGCGTTGCGGTTTCACCGAGAGGTGATCTGAGAATGCCAAGTGATGCAAGTGCAGGAGTATGGCTGGAGCAGCTTGAAAATATGGATATTTAGAATCGCATAGCGGAGTGGAGGATTCTAGTCGCGTGATTTTGCATGGCGAAGCGGAGAACGATCAGTTGTTCTCCGCTTTTTTCAGTGCTGTTTCAATTGCATTCAAAAGAATCATGGAAGTATACTTCTGATCTTCGGAATATTGGATATTTTCCAGCGACTGGGAGGTATAGATCTGGCTGGCCAGTGATTCCAGAGCCGGTTCCATGAGAGGAAACATGGCTGCGGTGCTTTCGCTTAAATTTACCAGACGGATGGAAGTTATCCTGTCAGAGTCAACAGTTACTTCCAGGTCAAAGGTGTTTTCATTCAGGTCGATGGAGGAAGTATAAATTCCCGGTTTGTACAGGCTTTTGGCATCGGCTGAGGCACTTTTTTTCTGACCGGGTCCAAACATGAAAAAAAGTACAATAGCCAGGATGACAGCAAGAAGAAGGAAAATGCCGGTGTATATAACTTCCTTCATATGTAGGACTATGATTTTTGTTTTTGCACTCATGGTACACGCCTCCTGGATGGTTTTGTATATTCTATTACAGAAGTGCTTAAATTATGATATACTGAAACAACGAATGTGAGTAACCGACAGTAAGGAGAGAAGAATGTCATTACAGTTTATTATCGGCAGTTCCGGTGCCGGAAAGTCTTATTTTGCATATGAGAGAGTAATCCGGGAGTCCATGGAACATCCGGAGAGAAATTACTATATTATTGTTCCGGAGCAGTTTACCATGCAGACACAGAAGACGCTGGTGGAAATGCACCCGGGAAAAGGAATCCTGAATATTGACATCCTGAGCTTTGAACGTCTTGCGTACCGTGTATTTGAAGAAACCGGCGGAGATAACAGAAAGGTTCTGGAAGATACGGGAAAAAGCATGGTGCTGCAGAAAATGGTGCAGCAGCACAGAAAGGAACTTGCCTATCTGGGAAGTCAGATGAATAAGCCGGGATATCTGGATGAGGTGAAGTCTCTGGTTTCAGAATTTATGCAGTATGATATCAGAGAAGAGAATCTGGCAGAAATGAAAGAGAAGGCCAAAGATCAGCCGTTACTTGAAATGAAGCTTAAGGATGTGGGAATCCTTTATCAGTCATTCAGGGAATTCCTGAAGGGGCATTATATGACAGGGGAAGAGGTGATGGATGTCCTGCTTAAACAGCTTCCTTTTTCCGAAAAACTTAAGGGAGCGGAATTTCTCTTTGATGGATTTACCGGATTCACGCCAATTCAGGTCAATGTGCTCAGGGAACTTCTGGTCATTGCTGACCGCATAAGTGTTACTGTGACTATGGACGAACGGGAGGATGCTTTTTCTCCGGGAAAACCTTATCAGCTTTTCTTTATGAGCAAGCAGATGATACGGACACTTGCAGGGCTGACCAGAGATCTGGAGGATCCAGTGTATCTGAAACCATCCGGACAGTCCCGGTTTGCACAGGCACCTGCCTTACAGTTCCTGGAGAAAAATATCTTCCGCTACAGAAAGGGCGTGTATGCCGAAGAACAGCAGGAGATAAAAATATTTACTGCGCCATCCCCCCTGGAAGAAATGCGGGAGGCTGCCAGAAGGATGTCAGAACTTGTGCGTACCTGCGGATACCGCTATGGTGAGATTGCAGTGATCACAGGAAATCTGGAAGAATATGCAAGACTTGCAGCACAGGTATTTGAGGAGGCAGATATTCCATATTTTATTGACGAGAAGCACTCGGTAATGATGAATCCTTTTGTGGAGTATCTGCGCGCTGCCATGGAGATGGCGGTACAGGGATTTCCTTATGAGAGTGTTTTCCGTTATCTCAGATGCGGGATGTCAGAAGTTACCAGAGAACAGGCTGATAAGCTGGAGAATTACGTGCTGGCGCTGGGAATCCGGGGATATAAGAAATGGTCTGAAAAATGGGTTCGTGTGTACAGAGGAATGGAAGCGGAGAAGATACAGGAACTGAATGAGATCAGAGAAATCTTTGCGGAAGAAGTAAGGGAACTTGCACAGGGATTTGGTTCCGGGAAGAAGACAGTGGAAGAGTACTGCCGGATTCTCTATGAGTTTATCCAAAAAAGCAATGTCTGGCAGAAACTGAAACGACAGGAGCGAAGGTTTAAAGAGTCAGGCGATAAAGCAATGGAAAAAGAATATAACCAGATTTATGGAATTGTGATGGACCTGCTGGATAAGATGGTTGAGATTCTTGGCGAAGAAACGGTAAACAGACAGGAGTTCCGACAGCTTCTGGAATCGGGACTTTCTCAGGCAAAAGTAGCGCTGATTCCGCCGAGCATAGATCAGGTAATGGTGGGTGATATGGAACGATCCCGCTTAAAGGAGATTAAGGCGTTGTTCTTTGTTGGCGTGAATGAGGGAAATATCCCAAAGAGCACACAGACAGGCGGAATCTTATCAGAGCTTGACAGGGATTTCTTCCAGGAGCAAGGAGTGGAACTGGCACCGGGGCCTAAAGAACTGATGAATATGCAGAGGTTCTATCTGTATCTGAATATGACGAAACCGGGAGAAAAGCTGATCCTCTCCTATAGTGATACAAATGCAAAAGGAGAAGGCATAAGTTCGGCATATCTGATCGGGAGTATACGCAGTCTGTATCCGAAGCTGGAAATTGAGGGTGGAGCCGGGGTCAGACCCCATAAAAATTCTATAAACAATTATTGTTATCCGGAAAGTCCGGAAGCTGGGATTGATCTGTTTCTGGAGAAGCTGGTACAGGAGACAGAGAAAGAACATGAGGATATTCTGGAGCAGGCAGATGAGACGGATGCAATGTTTGGAGAGCTTTATAGCTGGTATCTGCGGAATCCGGAATACAGAAGCAGAGTACAGAAGCTGGTACAGTCGGCTTTTGCCGGAAAACCAGAGGACATTATCAGCCAGAGTGTGGCGAAGGCATTATACGGAGAGGTTTCACCTTACAGTGCTACCAGACTGGAACGTTTTGCAGCCTGTGCATTTGCACATTTCCTTCAGTATGGAATGAAACTTACCGAGCGTGTGGAATATGAGTTTAAACCTATGGATATGGGAAATGTTATGCATGAAGCACTGGAAAGCTTTGCAGAAGAAGTGCGAAAAAGAGGCATGAAATGGACAGAGCTGACAGAACAGGAACGGAATGAGATTGCGGACCGGTGCCTGGATAATATTGTGGCAGATTATGGAAACACGGTGCTCAAAAGCAGTGCCAGAAATGAATATATGATCGAGAGAACAAGGAGAATCCTCAGAAGGACGGTATGGGCACTTCAGAAACAGTTGGAACAGGGAGAATTTCAGCCGGAAGGCTTTGAGGTAACCTTCGGGGGAGGGCGGATTGACAGAGTAGATATTATGGAAGATCAGAATAAGGTGTATGTGAAGGTGATTGATTATAAAACCGGAAATACATCCTTTGACCTGGTTTATCTGTATCATGGCCTGCAGTTACAGCTGATGATCTATCTGGATGGTGCTCTGCGTGTAGAGCAGAAGAAATATCCGGATAAGGAGATTATTCCTGCGGGAGTTTTTTATTACAATATCAAGGATCCTATGATCCAGGAGAAGATAGATGCGGATGTGGAAGCAGTCAGTGCAGGTCTTATGAAAGAACTGAAGATGAATGGACTGGTTCAGGCAGATCCGGAGCTTGTGTACAGGATGGACAGCAGTCTTGGCTCCATTCCTGTCGCATTTAATAAGGACGGAAGCTTTCGCAAAAATTCTTCTGTGGCAGACAGAACACAGTTCGCAGTGCTTGGACGGTATGTAAGGACGAAGATTGAGAAGATAAGAAGTTCTATTCTGGAGGGAGATGCAGAGGTTTCTCCCTATGAGCTCGGAAAAAAGAATGCGTGTACTTATTGTCCGTATATGACGGTATGCGGATTTGACCGCAGGCTGTCAGGATATGAATTCCGCAGACTGAAAAACTTCTCTGATGAGGAATTATGGAAAGCATTTGACAGGGAGGCAGAATAAGATGGGTGTACAGTGGACAAAGGAGCAGCAGGAGGTTATACGGCTGCGGGACAGAAATATTCTGGTCAGTGCGGCAGCCGGGTCCGGAAAAACGGCAGTACTGGTAGAACGTATCCTGAGTAAGATAACAGATAAAGAACACCCTGTGGATATTGACAGACTGCTGATCATGACATTTACAAGAGCGGCAGCAGGTGAAATGAAAGAGAGGATCTCGGCAGCTATTGAAAAAGCACTCTGTGAGGATCCCGATAATGAGCATCTGCAGAGACAGACAACCCTGCTTCATACTGCACAGATTACAACTATTGATGGTTTCTGTGCCTATATTATCCGGAATTACTTTCATCTGATTGGACTGGATCCGGGATATCGGACGGCAGATGAGGGGGAGCTGAAGCTTCTGCGAGGAGATGTTGTGAAAGCACTGCTTGAAGAATATTATGCCAAAAAAGATGAAAAGTTTCAGAAATTCGTGGAATGCTTTGCAACAGGAAAGTCAGATGAAAATCTGGGAAACCTGATACAGAAATTATATGAAATGGCTATGAGCAATCCTTTTCCGCAGGAATGGCTGTCCGGGTGTATGGATGATTACAGGATTGATTCCCTGGAAGAGTTAAGAGAGACTGAGTGGATGAGGATGCTCTGGGATGCAGTGAAGGATGAACTGCAGGAAGCGAAGCTTCTGGTGCAGGAGGCTCGAAGAATCTGCGCAGAGCCGGATGGTCCGTATCTGTATGATGAGGCACTGAGCAGTGATCTGCTTCTTATAAGAAGTCTGCAGGAACTGGCAGAGAAAAGAGATTATAATGGAACTGCAGAAATACTTATGAAACCCTCATTTGCCCGGCTGAGTACAAAGAAGGCTGCGGATGTAGATGAACAGAAGAAGCAGAGAGTGAAAGATCTCCGGGATGAGGAAAAGGGGATTCTGAAGGAACTGGGGCAGCGATATTTCCAGAGTGCAGAGAAAGAACTTCTGGAAGTGATCAGATATATCAGAGGCCCAATAGAGATGTTAGTTGAGTTGACGGCACGATTTAAAAAACAGTTCGGAGAGGCGAAGAGAGAAAAGAATATTCTGGATTTTACGGATATGGAACATTTTGCCCTGCAAATACTGATGACGAAAGAAGGAGAAGAAATCCATATGTCTCAGGCTGCGAGAGAGCTCTCCGCAAAGTATGATGAAGTCCTGGTGGATGAATATCAGGACAGTAACTTAGTGCAGGAGCTTCTGACAACGGCAGTATCCGGGTGGATCAACCAGAAGAAAAATATCTTCATGGTAGGAGATGTAAAGCAGAGTATCTATCGTTTCCGTCTGGCAAGGCCGGAGCTTTTCATGGAAAAATATAAAAGTTATTCCACAGAAGAAGCACAGGAGCAGAGAATTGATCTGCACAAAAATTTCCGGAGCAGGGAACAGGTTCTGGAGAGTGTAAACTTTATTTTCCGACAGATCATGGGGGAAGACCTGGGAGGGATTACCTATGACAAAGATGCGGCCCTTTATCCCGGAGCTTCTTTTCCAGAAGGAGAGTCAGAGGAATTTGTAAAGACAGAGGTTCTTCTGGTCGAGAGAGACGGAGAAGAACTGTCTGATGTACAGGACTATGAAGACGCAGGTGCATCGGGAAACCGCAGGGAAATGGAAAATCAGACCGGGCAGGAACTGGAGGCGTTGGCCATTGCACAGAGAATTAAAGAAATTGTGGGAAAAGAACAGATCGTAGATAAAGAGACGAAGGAATACCGGCCTGTGGAATACGGGGATATTGTAATCCTGCTGCGCACTGCCTATGGATGGGCAGAAACCTTCAGGGAAGTGCTGGCATCTCAGGGGATTCCCGTATATTGTACATCAAGAACCGGATATTTCTCTGCAACCGAGATTGTGACTGTACTGAATTATCTGAAGGTGTGTGACAATCCGCTGCAGGATATTCCGCTTATGGGAGTGCTTCGTTCACCGATCGTCGGATGCACTTCACAGGAACTGGCAGAGCTTAGAATACAGTATCCTGATGGTCTGCTCTATGAGAGTGTTTCGGCATATGCAGGAGAAAATGAAATCCCCGAAAAAGAACTGGATCCGGATAAGCTGAAATCTGAATTGTTAAACAGTAATCTGCGAACAGATGAAAAGAACTCTCTGAATATTAAATTAAAAGGATTTCTGAGTCTCCTTGAAAAGGTAAGAAATATGGCTGCATATACGCCGGTCCACGAATTGATCCTTTATGTGCTGAAAGAAACCGGGTATGGAGATTATGCAAGGGCACTTCCGGGAGGGGAGCAGCGTTTTGCAAATCTTACCATGCTTGTGGAGAAAGCTATGGACTATGAGAAGACAAGCTACAGGGGTCTGTTTAACTTTGTTCGTTATATCGAACAGCTACAGGCATATCAGGTAGACTATGGAGAAGTCAATCTGACAGGAGCGGGCAATACCGCAGTGGAAATCATGACGATCCACAAGAGTAAGGGACTTGAATTTCCGGTAGTATTTGTGGCCGGTATGGGAAAACAGTTTAATTTTCAGGATATGAATGCAGGTCTTTTGCTTCATCCGGAACTGGGAATAGGGGCTGATGCTATCATACCGGAGAAACGGGTGATCGCATCTTCGCTGAATAAGCAGGTGATCAGAAGACAGCTTCTGAAAGAGAGTCTGGGAGAGGAACTGAGGGTACTTTACGTTGCCATGACAAGAGCAAAAGAGAAACTGATCCTTACAGGAACAGTCGGAAAGCTGGAAAAGCAGATGCTGTCGCTGTCGCGTTTTCTGGATGAGGAAGAAGAACTGCTCCCACTGGGAACCAGAATGAAAGCAAAGAATTACTGGGCTTTTGTACTGCCTGCACTGGTGCGGCATCGGGCCATGAGTGAACTTCTGTGGGAATATGGAATCCTCATGAAGAAACAGCCGGGGATTTACGATGATATCTCTGAGTTTGTGATAAAAAAGATTACTGTCCGTCAGATGACAGAAAAGGCAGTTCTCATCCAGGCAGGAAACCAGATGCAGGAGGAATATCTGAAGAACTGGGATGAAAATAAAGTGTATGATGAGGCTGTGAAGGAAGAGATAGAGAAGAGATTTTCCTTTGCATATCCGTATAAATATCTGGAAGATATTCCGGTTAAAGTCAGTGTTTCGGATCTGAAAAAGAGAAGCTGGCATGATGAAAGTGAACTGGAAGAGAATATCAGTGTGTCTGCCGAAGAGCAGGAAGAAGAACAGGAAGCGCCGGTTCCAGCATTTATGGCAGAGAAGCAGGAAGAGTATAAGGGGGCTGCCAGAGGTACTGCTTACCACAGAGTAATGGAATGTCTGGATTATGCAGAAGCAGATACAGAGGAACAGCTTCGGGCTCAATTAAAGAGACTTCTGGAGAGCCAGAAAATGACAGAGCAGGAAGCGGAATGTATCCGGATCCGGGATATCAGGAGGTTTGTGGAATCCGGACTGGGGCAGAGGATGAAGAAAGCTGCCATGAAAAAACATCTTTACAGAGAACAGCCTTTTGTGATTCAGAGAAGTGCTTCTATGCTCGATGATGGTTGGAAGAACGAAACAGTGCTGGTGCAGGGAATTATTGATGCCTATTTTATGGAAGGGGATGAGATTGTTCTTGTAGACTATAAAACGGATAGAGTGAAGAGAGGACAGGAACAAAAGCTGATCGATCTGTATCATGTGCAGCTTGAGGATTATGCCCGGGCATTGGAGCGGATGACGGGGAAAAGAGTGAAGGAGAAGATCATTTATTCGTTTACATTGCAGAAAGAGATATTGCTGTGAGCGGAATAAAAATTATTATTGTGAATTCAAATATCCGGCAGGGATAAGCGCGTGTTATACGCGCCACCCTGCCGGATATTTGTTTTTCAGGATCTGGTTGACCAGTTTACCGAAGCCAATGGGATATCCATCTGCACAGAGGAGATGCCAGCCTTTTTTGTGAGCTGCTTCCTCGGGTTCGATATTTAAGGTTTCGCCCTTTAAATATCTGGTGATCCTTTCGTCAGAAGCGGAGAGAGAGATGACTGCTTCTGCTTCATCTTTGCGGATCGCCAGTGCAAGTGGCTGAGACGGCTCGAAGCGGTTTTTCTTCAGGTCACCGAGATAGAGACCGTTTCTTAAGAAGGTGATGCCGCGGAAGTTGTGGGCAACCGGGGGAAGATAGTAGGCTTTATCACCGCGGATTTCCACACGTTCCCAGTCAAATGGCTGACCGCAGAGGGTTTTCAGACCGATTTCGTTCAGAAATTCCTCAATTAGTGGAAATGCGTTTTTGTCCGGTTTTGTGTGAGGACGGGAGCTTTCCTTGATTGCCTGTCCTTTTTTACGGAAGAGCGCAAGGAAGTGTCCCTCTCCGTTCATTTTGTGTGGGAAAATCCGGATGCATTTGGTAAGCTCAGGATTTCCGTTTCCCCATTCAGGAACTCCATGGGAGAAGCCTTCATAATCTTCCATTTCTGCCAGTTCCATGTCAGGACGGTTTTTCAGAAGCCAGGAAACAGTTTGTTCGTCTTCTGCAGGCGCGAATGTGCAGGTAGAGTAAAGCATCAGTCCGCCGGGACGGAGCATATCGGCTGCCTGGAGGATAAGCTCTTTCTGGATTTCGGAAAGCTCCATGGATTTTTCGGGAGTCCAGTCTTTGGCAAGGGCTTCTTCCTTACGGAACATTCCTTCTCCGGAGCATGGAGCATCCAGGATGATCTTGTCGAAGAATTCGGGGAATGCTTTGGTTAACTTTGCAGGTGTTTCGTTTGCTACGAAGACATTTGGGATGCCGAAGAGTTCCAGGTTGCGAAGGAGGGCTCTGGCGCGGGAAGTGCTGATATCGTTTGCTACCAGAAGTCCCTGTCCCTGAAGTGCTGCGCCTGCTGCAGTTGCCTTGCCGCCCGGGGCTGCGCAGAGGTCCAGGACTCTGTCACCCGGCTCGATGGGGATGCGGGAGGCGGGGGTCATGGCGCTGGGTTCCTGAAGGTAGTAGAGGCCGGCCTGGTAGTATGGGCATCTGGAAGGACGGATGTCTTCATCGTAGAAGTAGCCGTTTTTGATCCATGGGATCTGACGGGTTGGAAATGGAGACAGGTTTTCGAAGTCTTCGCAGGTGATCTTGGAGGTGTTTATGCGCAGGCCGTAGGTTCGGGGAGCGCTGAAGCTGGAGAGGAAGGAGGGGTATTCGTTGCCGAGCATTTCTTTCATTCGGGTGAGGAAGGCGGGGTGGAGGGGTGTTGTGTTTTCGTTCATAATTGGGTAGGTTTCCTTTGCTGTAGTTTTGGGTTGGTGGGGGGACGCGCAGGAAAATATATCTGTCTGAGTGCGGTTTCGGCATCTAAGATCTTCTAAGTCGGTAAAAATCTGCTAAAAGCATGGAGAAAAATGCAAAACTCGCTCCGCTGCAGGCTTCGCTCAGACAGGTTGCGATTTTTCTCCATAACGCAGATTTCTACCGGCTAAGAAGATCTAAGATGCCTGCAAATGCACTCAGACAGATATATTTTCCTGCGCTGTTTACTGAAAATGACTGTAGTATAACGTGAGGTTTATGGAATATTAAGTTTATGAAATATTATAGCAATTCCATAAAATAATGCAATCAAGACAGTTCAGCAGGACTTCACGCTATGATGGACTGGATTGTTTGCAGTAATTTATGAAATAAGAAATTGATATGTAACAATACTTTCAAATGCATTATTTATGAGGATCGCTATAGTGAACCGGAAGACGTTAAGGAGGTATTTTCAGTAAAGGTATCAATATGATTATAAAGTATAAATGATTTTTGCTAAATAGTATTGACAAAATCATATTATACATCATATAATATCGTTAACAAAACAATATTGATGT
Organism: Blautia wexlerae DSM 19850; assembly: GCF_025148125.1. Taxonomy (NCBI): domain Bacteria; kingdom Bacillati; phylum Bacillota; class Clostridia; order Lachnospirales; family Lachnospiraceae; genus Blautia; species Blautia wexlerae. The sequence continues at coordinate 3,326,545 of NZ_CP102267.1, read as the reverse complement.
TCTGTATAGTATGTGAACAGGATGGAATAAATGTATCAGATGTGAAATGGCGTTTACCTTTGGTATAGTCTGGAGCATTTTTCAGACACGCTCTAAGACTGGATTGCAGAGATGATGCTGTCTGTACAGAACATAATTGAAACGAGGGAGTGAGCATATGGTTTTTAATACGGGTGCTGCGCTTCTGGATGCGGTTGTTCTGGCGGTTGTTTCTAAGGAGAAGGAAGGGACTTACGGGTATAAGATCACGCAGGATGTGCGTGGAGTTCTGGATGTTTCGGAGTCTACTTTGTATCCGGTGCTCAGGAGGCTGCAGAAGGATGATTGTCTGGAGGTTTATGATATGGCGTATGCAGGGCGTAACAGGCGTTATTATAAGCTGACGGACAGAGGTGCTGCGCAGCTGGAGTTTTATAAAGCTGAATGGAAAATTTATGCATCCAAGATAAGCGGGATGTTTGAGGGAGGAATAGGATGATGGACAGGGCGCAGTTTATGCAGGAGCTGGAGAAGCTGCTTGCTGATATTTCCGAGACAGAGAGGCAGGATGCCCTTGATTTTTATAATAGTTATTTCGATGATGCAGGAGCTGAAAATGAAGCTTCGGTGCTCAGGGAACTTGGAAGTCCCAAGAAAGTTGCAGCGATCATCAAGGCGGATCTGAAAGGTTCGGCAGGAGGCTATGAGTATGGAGAATATACGGAGCATGGCTATGAGGATGCCCGGACTAAAGAGAGAGGACAGATGCCTGAGAAATATGGAGAAGAGTCGGGAACAGGGAAGCGTTTTTTCAGAAAGGGGAATCAGGCGGTGCTGATCCTTGCGGTGATCCTGCTGGTTTTTATTTCTCCTTTTGTTAAGGGGGCTGTTGGTGGGATTCTGACATTTGCAGTTGGAATCTTACTGCTTCCGTTCTGGCTGATCGTTGGATTGGGCATAGGCGCTATGGCTTTACTGGTTGGCGGAATTGCAGCTGTTGTGGCTGGAGCAGGGCTTTTGGCTGTAATGACCGGAACCGGGATCCTGACGATAGGAATTGGATGTCTGATGATTGCTCTGGCAATCCTTATGATATTAGGACTGATCAGCATCGCAGTACACATTGTGCCGAAATGGTTTCGGAAGATTACCGATTTTTTTAACAGGTTGCTCTACAGAAAGAGAAAGGAGGAGGTTAAATGAAGAAGTTTACAAAAGGAATGTTGATCGCAGCGGGGATTTTTGGTGCTGTGGGAATCGGGCTGACAGCTGCCGGTGGTGTTATGGGAGCCAGTATGTCGGAACTGACAGGGGTGAAAAGTCTGAAAAGGGTGCTTCTGGTGGCAGACGGGGATTATGATTATGATGACAGCGATGATTATGATGACGATGATGATTATGACGATTATGATTATGATGACAGCGATGACTATGACAGCGATGATTATGACGACAGCGACGACTGTGACGACAGTGAGGATTATGCCCGCGCTGTTGATGAGAATGAGGAAGATGGCACTGTATATCAGTTGAAGTATCAGCCCACAAAGCTGGATATAGAGCTGAAGTACGATGAGCTGATTCTGGAAGAGGGCGACAGTTTCTGTGTCAGAGTTTATGATGACAGTGGGAAGAATGTGACAGTGAAGGAGAGTTCAGATACTCTTAAGGTCAGAAGCACGAAAAAACTGTCTAAAAACAGAAAGGTGTGTATCTCCTATCCGGAAGATGTTAAGCTTCAGGAGCTGGAGATTGAGATGGGTGCAGGTACTGTTTATCTGAACAGAGATGTTGAGACAGAGAAGCTGAGTGTGGAGATGGGAGCCGGGGAATTTGAAAGTAAGAATCCGGTGACTGCAAGGGAGGCAGATCTGGAAATCGGAACCGGAAGTATGACATTTGCAGATCTGAGCGCCAGGAAGACAGATGGAGAATGTGGTCTGGGTGAACTGGATCTGACACTGACCGGTATGCAGGAGGATTATAATTATGATCTGGAATGTGGAGTGGGAAATCTGGATGTAGGTTCTGATTCCTACAGTGGACTTGGACGGGAGAAAACCATTTCCAATAAAGGTGCAGACAGGAAACTGGATCTGGAGTGCGGTATGGGAAATATATCAGTAGATTTCTCCGGGAAAGAGCACAGAGATTTGCAGATATCCTGAAGAGCATGTACTCTGACGTGCAGAAATAAAAGTGGTATTTAACCGAATCAGGAAGTTATTCGGTGTAGAGTAAGTAGCGAAGCGGATGATTTTATCTGCTCGACTAATCTGGATTTAAGGAGGAAATGGACATGGGTGACAAACGTTTATACAAATCATCAGAAAACAGTATGCTTTGCGGTGTATGTGGAGGAATCGCAGAATATTTTGATATTGACCCTACGTTGGTGCGTCTGGCATGGGTGATCCTTACCTGCTTTGGCGGTGCGGGAATCTGGGCATATATCATTGCGGCAATTATTATTCCCAAAAGATAACAGAATCCAATCTGCAATAGACAGAAGTTTAACCGAATCAGGCAGGCAGCGAAGCGGATTGCGAATATCCGTTTGAATGAAATACAGTATAAAAATTAAGAAAACAGCCCATACTCCAAAGAAAAGGAGTGTGGGCTGTTTTGGATAAAGAGAAGGAAATAAAAGCTTATCTTGATGGAGAATTATTGCCGGAGGTCAGAATGAAGTATGAAATTGCAGAGGAAATGGGACTGCTGGACAGAGTATTGAGTGATGGATGGAAAAGTCTGTCTGCAAAAGAGACCGGAAGGATCGGAGGATTGATGACGAAACGAAAAAAAGAGAAACTGAAAAAATAAATGAATGATATGGGATAAACATATAACGGAATAAACTTGTTCTCCGGGCGATGATGCTGTAAAATTAGAGCAAGTAGCGAAGTGGATAATTTTATCTGCTATAAATATGGGAGGACAATAAAATGAAGTTAGGTATTCTGGGAGCAGGAGGCATTGCTTCTACTATGGCGAAAACAGTGGCAGGAATGAAAGATGTGGAGGCGTATGCGGTTGCTGCCCGTGATCTGGAACGTGCCCGGGTATTTGCACAGAAATATGAAGTAAAAAAAGCATATGGATCCTATGAGGAAATGCTGGCAGATGATGAGGTTGAACTGGTTTATATCGCAACTCCTCATTCACACCATTATCTGCATGCAAAGATGTGTCTGGAAGCGGGAAAGCATGTGCTTTGTGAAAAGGCATTTACTGTAAATGCAGAGCAGGCACAGAAATTATTTGACCTTGCAAAAGAGAAAAAGCTTCTGATCACAGAAGCAATCTGGACGAGATATATGCCGTCCAGAAAGATGATCAACGATATTATTGAAAGTGGTGTGATCGGCGAAGTTACCGCAGTTACGGCGAATCTCAGCTATACAATAAGTCATGTGGAACGTATCCGTAAACCGGAGCTTGCAGGAGGTGCTCTTCTGGATGTAGGCGTATATCCAATCAATTTTGCCTCCATGGTGCTTGGCGATAAGGTAAAGGATGTAAAGGCTACTGCAATCTTTCAGAATGGAGTGGATATTCTGGATAGCATTGCCATGGTGTTTGAGGGAGACCGCATGGCAACCCTTCAGTGTGGAGCAAGGGAAATCTCAGACAGAATGGGAAGTATTTTCGGAACCAGAGGATATATGCAGGTGCAGAATATCAATAATCCGGAAAAGATTACAGTGTTTGATACCGAACATAAAGAAGTGGCTTCTTATGTTGTGCCGGAACAGATCTCAGGATATGAATATGAGGTAGAATCCTGCATGAAAGCAATTCATGAGGGAAAAACGGAGTGTCCGGAAATGCCTCATGCGGAAACAATAAGGATCATGAAAATCATGGACGACATCCGTAAATCCTGGAATTATGAGATTCCCTGTATCGAATAAAAAGTGTGGAATAATCTTATAAAAAAGACCAGTAATGTTTTTGACATATACCCGAAACATTACTGGCTTTTCTGATATTCATGACCATTATACAACATGTCATTCCGTAATTACAGAAACATTCCCGTCCAGTGGTATATTAATATTAATTAGGTAAATTGATACTTTTATATTTTATTATCTGGAGGAGAAGAATGAAAAGTAATTACAAAATTTTTACAGCAGTTTTTTTATCGGCAATTATGACAGCAGCAGCTCCGTTAACAGTATGTGGGGCGGAAGTTTTTTCGGCGGGAGAATCTTTCAGTGATGGAACGGGGAGTATTCCTGCCATATTGACAGATATGGTTCTGCCGGATGGAGAGATTGGAACGGAATATCAGGTACAGCTTGAAGCTGATACAGATGTGAACTGGAGTCTGGAAGAGGGAAGTGAGCTTCCGGCGGGATTTACGTTGTCTTCCGGGGGAGTGATCAGTGGAATGCCACAGGAGGAAGGGAGTTTCAGCTTTACTGTACAGGCGGACAATGGTATTGGAGTTTCTTCACAGGAACTGAGCCTTTATGTTGCACAGCGTGAGCAGGAACCTGTTATAAAGCAGTATGAGCTGACATCAGGTACTGCTTTGATCGATCTGGGAATTCATGCAGAGGGAGAACAGTCACGTAAGCGGTTATTTCTTTATAATGCAGGAACAGATTCGCTTCATCTCTCTGATTTTCCGCAGAGCAGATATTTTGATTTTTCCTACGCACCGATTTTCGATACAAATACGGATGAAGAAATGCAGCCCGGAAGTTGTGCGGCTGTGGACATTGATGATAAGAAGAATCTGCCTGCCGGAAATTATGAAGAGACAGTGACATTTGAGACAAAAGAGGGTGCTTCCTGTAAGGTTACTCTGAAAGTAATTGTGGGAGCTTCCTCTGAAAAAGATTATGAGCTGAGTATAGAAACAGGTACAGAAGAAGAATTTACAGAAAGCGATTTCTATGACCCGGAATTTCGTGTGGAGAAGTATGTAGTGGTCAGAAATTCAGGAAAAAAGGAAACCAGAATACGGATAGATACTTCTGGTCTTAAGAATTTTGAAGTGGATGACCAGATGGCAAAGTGGACAGAAGATTATGAGGAACAGGATTCCAAAAAGCTGCTGAAACCGGGAGAAACGCTTTATTTTTATATATTGCCGAAGCAGGAATACGGAATTTATGATGAAACGTTTGCATTTCTCGCAGATGACGGAAGCAGATATCCTCTTCATGTTACAATGAACAGAGAGAAGAATCCGACAGAAAAGAAGCAGCTGGAAATTACTGAAAAGTCTGCCGGGGGTTTTCCGACAATGCAGTGGGGCTATAAGACACTTCCGGAAGCAAAGACATATATTCTGAAAAATGTTACTGATACAGATATGAAGCTGTCTTTTAACCGTAGTAAAGAATGTAGTGTGTTATTATCTGGAAATGCTTATCTGGCACCTGGGGAGAGCACAGAACTGAGACTCTGGCCCAAACTGGGGCTTTCGGTGGGAAAATATAGTTTTCAGGTGACTGTGACTGCGAAAACAGTGGCAGGAGAACACCTGACAACGCAGAATCTGTATAATTCTTTTATTGTAGGAGACCGGACTTATCAGGGACTGGCAGATGCTGTTGCGCCTGTGACCGGAATTACCAATGGTGCAGAAAAAACTGCTGATGCTTTGCATCTGCCGAAGTCGCTGGAAGTCTATGGCGCCGAGGTGAATGGAGAGAAAACAACATTTTCTGCGTCTGTGAAGTGGGATGTGGAGAATTGTGCTTATGATCCGAAAAGCAAGGCAGCTCAAAGTTTTCTGGTCAACGGATCTCTGGAACTGAATGAGGATGAAAATAATGAAGGGCTGGACACTGCCGTACAGATAATGGTACAGGTGGATGCTTATCAGACATTAAACAGACCAGTTATTGATACGCGGTGGACCAGAGTGATCACAAATTATGCAATGCTTTATCTGAGAGATCTTTCCAATGAAGCGGACGGCTATCAGTTTGTGACAGCGAAATCTCAGAAGGATCTGAAAAAGGGGAATTATACTGCGCAGACAAAAATTACAAATTCTGAACTGAATCAATATCCTGAGCTGAAGTATATTCCGGAGGGAACACATAGTCTTTATTGCAGGGCATACAAAGAGAACAGCAGCCATGTTATGGAATATGGGGAATGGTCAGACGGGGTTCCGGTTACGGTAAAGGTAAAGACTCCGGACGCACCTGTGGTTCAGAAGGTGCAGGTGAAGAAAAATGATGTCAGAATAGTACTTAACAGCAAGGGTGAGGAACCGGACGGTTACGATGTTGTTGCTGCCAGAAGTAAGAACGGAAAAGAACCATCGGATTATATAAAGGTAAAGAGTGGGTATTCCGGAAGCAGTAAAGAGCTTATCTTACGGGGCGTACCGGCAGGAACGTGGTATATTGGCGTACATGCTTATAAATATCTGAATGGGAGCAATACCAAAGTGCTCAGTAAATGGGCAGAGGTCAGGAAGGTAACTGTAAAAACAAGCCTTGTAACAGGAAAACCTGCTGTTAAATCAGCTAAGGTTTCCAGACAGGGAACAAAAAGAAATGTAACGGTGACGTTTACTGCTCCAAAGTCCTGTGATGGAACAGACTGGGTACTGGCAAAGAAAGTTTCCAAATCTGATGACGGCAGCTATACAGGTGTAAGCAGTTATGCTTATACAAAGAAAAATCAGACAAAAACCACGGTGGTCTTTAAAAGTGTGAAGCCCGGAGTCTACTACCTTGCAGGACGTGCCTATGTAAAAGGCTATGCAAAAAGTTATACGAAATGGTCGAAAATAAAGAAAATAGTTGTGAAATAAGCACTGTTGTCATTTGTTTCGCAGAGATTTCACTTTTAAGAAAAAAGATCTCCCTTTTACCAGGCGTTTATACCTGCTTTTTCCCGTAATACTCAAAGTTTACGGTACTGCCAATAAACTTATTATACTCAAATCTTGTCTGAATTTGGAGATAAATAATGTCCTTTTTATGACAGATAAGGGACATATGAGGCATCGAAGTCTGTGAAGTATGTCATAATGAACAGGAAAAGCACATTATGATAAAGGCATCGACATTTTTAACAAATGTAGAAAGGATAACAAAATGAAGCAGAAAAAGATTGCAATTATTATGGCAGGGATTTTAGCAGCAGCGGCTGCTATGACTGGCTGTGCGGAACAGAATAAAACAGAGACACAGGTTGATTATACGCAGAACTCACAGGAGAAATCCGAACAGACAAAACAAAAAACAGCAGAAAAATCTCAGCCGGATAAAAAACAGGTAAATAAAAGTACATCCATTGGAAAAGAAGATTCAAATCAGACTGCGGATAAGAAGACGAAAATATCTGCTTCATCCAATAATGCAGGCGACGTACAGAATTCAGAGAATGGAACAGACAGTACTGCGGGAACTGATACAGACGATTCCCAGACCACAGGGGTGGACACTTCTGCATCTGAAGATAATGGTTCAACAGGTAATGGTGGTACTCAATCTGATCAGAGGGCAGATCAGGCAATGATATATGACAGTGAGGGAAATGGAAGGCTGATTTCTGAAGCTGATGATGGAAACTGGTATGACAGTGACGGAAATTACTATGGAAGCTGGGAAGATATTGAAGATGCTATGGTAAATGAAAATGGTGTCACAGATCAGGATGGCAATAAATATTACTGGACAGCACCTCACGATGCATCAGAAGAGGTCACAGATCCGTATGACCTGTATTCCTGGGATCCGGGAACCAATTCCTATATACCGTTTCAGGCTGCGGAATCTGACTGTAGTCCTGTAGGCAGAGGAAACGGCTGGTATTATTATGATGAAGACAGCGGCGAATATGTTCCGTGGTAGAATATAAAAATGCGAAAAGAAGCAGTTTTGAGACCATTTTAATGGGTTTCAAAATTGCTTCTTTTTGTTATATACATGAATAGTGAAGGGGTATATCCGACAGAATCAGGGGACAGAATTCTGCCGGATGTTTATCTGGTAAAGATCAGCTGATCAGTTTCAGGAAAGTATTTCTGTCACAGGTTCCGGAAACTGTTAAGCCCTGTGCCTTCTGGAATGCCTTTACAGCAGAGAGAAGTCCTGAGCCAAAGGTACCGGGAATCTCTACACCGTTTGGATCATAAGCACGTAAAAGAAGGAGAATCTCAGCGGCAGTTACCATATACTGTGTTTCACCATTTTTTACATAATGCTGTCCAAGAGCATTGTCTGTGTTTGTTCCCCAGATACCGTCTACATCCAGACCGGCACCATAATCCCTGTTCAGAGCTGTCTGAAGAACTTTAACGCCTGCTTTTTTGGTAGCAGCGTCTCTTTTTCCGGTAATAGAGATTCCTGCATTGGCGAATTTATTGGCATAACCCTGACCTTTGCGGATTTTTGCATTTCCTGCAGTTGGCTGAGGTTCAGGATCAGGATCAGTAGTTGAAGAATCTTCAGTATAACGGAGAACGCAATCCCAGGGGAAATTGTAATAACTCTGAAGTTTGATCTCTTTTCCGCTCTGATCTCCGGGTTTACCACCATGATATCCATTATTTTCATTTTTGCTGGCAGATACCACCTGACCATTACCAATGTGCATTACTGTATGACTTGCGATGTTTAATAATACATCGCCACGTTTCATGCCACTTCCTGTGCTGAGATTAACTTTGGAAGTTACATCCTTAAAGCCGCAGGACAGAAAAACGGATTTCATATTTCCTGTATAAGTGGCTCCTTTTGTTTTTACAGGAACACCAGCCTGCTGCCATGCGGAGATTACCAGTGAAGAACAATCGTAGTCCGGTCCCCATCTGTTATCCTGATCATATCCGTGTGCCGGATCGTTTGCGATTTCAATTGCCCATGTTACTGCTTTTTCTGTTTTTGTCATTTTTTTATCCTCCTGAAATTTGATTATTTATTTGCTCACCGGTGATACATCTTATAAAGAGTGAGAAAAGGGAAAAATGTAAACATGAAACAGAAAAAAATAAAAAGCATTTCCTGATTGTTGCTTCGAGGTCAGAAAAATGCTTTTCGAGGACAAAAACACGAAAATTGTCGAATTGTAATTATATTTAATCCTGATGAGAGGCCTGGTATATTTTCAGTATTTTTACAATGTATTCAGTCTGGCGTTCACCCATTTGATTCATGATTGAAATCGCATCCTGAATAGCCGGGCTTTGAATATCTTTATTATGAGGAAGCAGATCATAAAGAAAATAGTCAAGTCCCACATCAAGAATTTCAGAAAGCTTAAGGAGATTTTCAATAGTAGGCATATACTTACCTGTTTCAATCCGGCTGATCGTACTTACAGATAAACCACTTAATTCTTCCAGGTGTTCCTGGGTAATATTTCTGTTGATCCGAGCTTCTGCAATTCTTTTTCCGATAGTATTGTTTTTCATAAATAAAAATCCTTTCCTTTGATAAAGTTTAACAGACGGAATTAAATATGTATAAGGATATAAATGACAAGCGACTAATCAAATTTGATATGTTTTATGACAGGAGGAATATAGGAATATGGACGAATATACAAAGGATTTGTATACCATGATGTTTTCTTTGCAGACTTTGCAAAATCAGGGAATTACAATCAGAGAAACTGTATATAAAAGTCTGGACAAATTACTGTTATGGAATAAAGAATCTGAAAACAGTAAATATCTCGAATTAGCGTTGCTTCATATGCAGGCTTATGCTAATATGGGATTTGCTTTAGATGAAGAAAATAAGACAATACGTGAGATATTAAAAAAGACAGGAAAGACCAGAGAAGACTTTTTCCCGAAAGGATATCTTCTTGGAAAGAGAATTAAACTGACCAAGTCACAGGTTCGTGGTATGATTGGAAGATGGAGACCTTCCAGAGACAGTCCGATGACAATCGGAGAACTGGTGGATGATATCATCAGAAAGGTAAAAAACCATGAGGAAGGCAGATACATTTATCAGTATCACAGAACTGATGTGACAACCAAAGGGGATATCGAGGTTTATGAGCTGGTCATCAATAAGGATGAAAGTTATTTTTATGATGTGAAGAAATTCAGATTTTATACATTCATGGAGGAATAATTGCTATGATAAGAATAATGATTCTGGATGATGACGAAATGTATCTGAAAAAAGAAAAGGATATCACAGAACAGTATTTTGCAGAGAAAAACGTAGATTGCACGGTAACGATATACCAGAATGTGGAATGGTTTCTGCTGGGATTGAATGAAGAAAAATTCGATATGTATATTCTGGATATCCGGATGCCTGGAGAAAACGGAATAGAGGCAGCGAGGGAAATTCGCAGACTTTATCCGGATCCGGTTATTATATTTATTACAAATTTTGTGGATTATGCAATAGAAGCATATGAGGTAAACACCTATCGTTATATCCCCAAAGAGTGTCTGAAGGAAAAACTTCCGCAGGCTTATGATGCGCTTCTTCCTGGAATTATGGAGAAAGAAGAGCGGTACTATATCATAAATAAAAGAAATGAAGTTGAAAAACTGGCATATTCTGATATTTTCTATATGAAAAAAGAAGGAAAATATGTCATTTTTGTGCACAGGCGTGGGGAAGTAAAGATCAGAGCAAGTCTGTCAACAGTAGAAAAGGAACTGAATTCAAAAGAATTTATTATATCTGACAGAGGATATCTTGCAAACATCCAACATGTGATGAAGATGAAAGGAAGGGATCTTTATATGCGGGACGGTAATATTATTACAGTTGGCAGAGAAAGATTCAAAGGTGTCAGAGAAGCAATTCTGAATTACTGGGGGGTATGAAGAATGCTGAAAGTTTTATTGTATGGACTGGCAACGTTTATGGAGACAGGGATAGGTGTCTGGATATTTAGCCAGACGTTTTCTGAACGAAGAATATTAGAAAAAAAATATTATGTTCTAGAGCGTGTCTGAAAAATAAAAATTGCACAAAACGCATGTTTTATTTCCCTTTTTCATGATAAAATAAAGAAAAAGGGGTGTTCACTATGTTGAGACGATATGAGTTGACTGATGAAGAATGGCTTCGCATTGAACCTTTATTACCTCCTGAAAATACTGGAAAACAAGGACGTCCAAGGAAAGACAATCGTATCATTATGAATGGAATTGTATGGCTTGCACGTAGTGGGGCACCTTGGCGCGATCTTCCTGAACGTTATGGTTCATGGAAAACTGTCTATAGCCGATTCCGAAAATGGATCGATGATGGTATCCTTGATAATATTTTCCGTATTTTAAGTCTTGAAGCAGAATTGGAAGAATTATCCATTGATGCTTCTATTATCCAGGCGCACCAGCATAGTGCCGGTGCAAAAAAAGGGGGCCTTCAAATGAAATCGGGCATAGTCGTGGAGGAGCCAGCACCAAAATCCATGCGGTAGTAGATGCCTATGGATATCCAGTTTATTTAATGATCAGTGAGGGACAGCGTAATGATATCAATTATGCAATCCCTTTGCTCGATCAAATTGAAATAAACGGAAGCAATGTGTTAGCTGACCGAGGATATGACAGTAATAAATTGCTTGATTATGTGTACGCACGCGGTGGAGAGCCAACCATTCCATCCCGAAAGGGAGCTAAATTTGAACGTCATTGTGATTGGTGGTTATACAAAGAACGCCATTTAGTAGAAAAGTATTTTCTGAAATTAAAAGCATTCCGACGAATCGCTACACGTTATGACAAATTAGCTGCAACCTACTTGGGATTTATTTGTATCGCCTCAATATTAATTTGGTTAAAATAAACAATTTAAAATGTTTTTCAGACACGCTCTAGAATGGCTGTTGTATTCTTTGATTTTTTTTGGAATTTATAATTTTTCTGTTTCATTATGGCAGATTGATAAAAAAATAGAAAAATATGTCATAAAAGTTATTTGTATATACATAATTGGATTAATTGCAGGAATTATATATGATATTTTTTTTGTAAAGAAAAAGGAGATGGTCTTAAGAAGAATATTATATATCGGCATGATATTTTGGTTAACTGCTCAGTATTGGGCTGGATATCAATCGTTGTTAATGATTATTCTTGGGAGTGGAATAATTGTATTATATGTTTTTTGCTACTTTGATTGCACATTTAAACAGGCATATGTTTGGAATTTTTTCTATGCAGTTAATATAGGATTGATAAAAGAGGCTTATGTTGTATATGCAGGGGTGTTTAACCATAAACAGTGGGATGATTTTTATTCATATCCGAGAGGACATACATATCAGGAAGTTATATTTTGGATTTTAGGCTGTTTATTCATATTTTGGATAATTAAATTTATTTTGTCAGTAAACAGTATAAAAGGAATATTGCGTACACGTCTGAAGGAACTTTTTATTATTGGATTGTTAGAGTATGTTTTATTAATAGTTAGCATCATATACAAATTTGGTACGATTAAAAAGGAAAATTTTGTAATGACCGCATGTTTATTAGCAGTTAGTAATATAGCATTGATTGGTGTATATGTTAAGTTTCAAAAAAAGACCCTAGAAATGAGAAATCAGATTTTAGATATGAGATGCAAATTAATGGAAGAAGAATATGAAGAATTGAGAATGTCATATGACCGGTATCGGTGTTTGGTGCACGATGAAAAACATTTGCTTTTATATATAAAAGAATGCCTGGAAAATGGAGAACTGGATTCATGTATCACTTTTTTGAATCATTACAAGAGAGAAAGCATTAGATATAGTGGAGTAGCGTGGACAGGAATTCCAGAAATAAATTTTATGTTGAATATAAAAGTGCGAAAAATGGAAGAAAAGAATATTTTTTTTAAAGTAGATTCAAAAATAGAAAAAATTCCGATGAAAGACATAGATTTTGTTGTACTCCTAGGAAATCTTTTGGATAATGCAATAGAAGCTGCTGAAAAGTGTGAAGAGGGAAAAGGTAAAATTACGTGTATTTTTCGAAATATTAATGATATGTTTATTTTTAAAGTAAAGAATACAAGCATATATAAACCTTATGAAAAAAACACTAAATTTTATACAAGTAAAAAAGAGAAAGATGAGCACGGATGGGGGATTGAAAGTGTCAAACAAATTGTAAGAAAGTATAATGGTGAAATAGATTTTAAATATGATAAAGATTTTTTTGAAGTAGAAATAATAATTAGCGATAATACATAATGGGAGAGTGACGGTTATGAACGAAATGAATGATAAAATAATAGGAAATGTGGAAAAAGAATTAGATGAAATAGAGATAATAGATACGGAAAGTATAGAAGAGAAATTGTCTTTTATTGTATATGGAACTATAGTGTGTTGCTGAAATTGGATTATTTATGCAGAAAAAATCGAACTATGTTTCTTAAAATATTAATCTTAGATGTACATCGGCAGAAAAATTTTGGAAATCTAAAAGGAAGTACGCCAAAAGAACAATATGATTATTATGAAAAAAAATATCTTAACAATGCAACATATGTAAAATCTTTACTGCAGGAATATCCCGAGTTAAAACGTCTGCTTGAATTGAAAAATAACTCTATCCAGAGAGCAGAATGTGAAATCAGGAAATCTCTTTATGCAGAAAAAGAACAGATACAAAAAATATTCTGTGATGGAAGAAAGTTTTCCGGGACTGTGGGAATTTACATGTCGAAAGGCGATATACACAGAGGAGGACGAAGTGTGGCGAAGGTAGAATTGGATAATGGAACAATTCTGTACTATAAGCCACATAGTCTTGATAAGAATATAAAATATCAGGAACTTTATAACTATTTATGCAGAAAAACAGGAATTTCCTGCAGGACGGTACAATATTTATCTCATGATTCCTATGGATGGGAAGAAAAAATTGAGAATATTCCCTGTAAAAACGAAAGTGAGGTGGAGCATTATTATTTCAGAATGGGCATACATCTGTTTTTGGGATATGCCCTCGGAGCAACAGATCTTCATGGTGAAAATATTATTGCACATGGAGAATATCCTGTGATTATCGATATGGAGACATATCCGGGATATTTAAAACAACAATCAGAGAAAGACGGAAGTAGTGTAGAAGAAAAAATAAACAAAAGTACAGAGATAAAATTGGCAAATTCGGTTATACATACAGGAATGCTTCCTGTTCTCACATGGGGCAGAGGAAACAGAGGAGTTCTTATAAGTGCAATGGGAACAGAGGAAAAGATAAAAACACCGTTTAAACTTCCTGTGGTAAAGGATGATAAAACATCTGATATCCACATAGAATATGAACCTGTGGAAATGCAGATAAAGGAATGCATTGTAAGACTAAATGATCAGGTTATCAATGCGGCAGATTATACGGAATGCATTATCAGAGGATTTTGCAGAGCGTACATGGTGGCAATGGCAGATAAGAAAGTGGAGGTGATGTTGTCCGGCTTTTTTGACGGACGTTCCAGAGTTGTACTGCGGCATACCCAACAGTATGCAATGTATCTTATGGCTTCGTTTCATCCGGATTATATGAAGTCAAGAGAATGCAGGAAAGCTCTTTTGAATGTGATTCACAAAGAGGGGGAATCTTCTTTTATGAAAGAGATTCATGATTATGAAATTGACAGCCTTCTGGAAATGGATATACCCTGCTTTGAGATTGATGCGAACAGCAGATCTGTTTATGATGGAAATGGCGGAGAACATAAAGAATATCTGCCCTGTACTCCTTATGAGTCATGGCGAATGCATATGAAGCAGATGAGTTACTCTGATATGGAATGTCAGTGTGATTATATCAGGCTGTCCATGGAAATGCTGAAGGCATCTGATGGAAAGAAAAAGATGTTTCCGACCAGGATAAAGGGATATGACACAGATAAAGAGCGCAAAATATACAGTCAGATCAGAAAGATAGTTCATCGAATCTGCAGCAGAGCAATTATCCGGGAACAGAGCGCCGGCTGGGCGGGTCTGCAATTCTGGGATAATGGTCACTGGAATCTCAGATCAGGTGGAATATATTTATATGATGGAATATCCGGGATAGTCTTGTTTCTTGCAAAATATCTTCATGATTTTGAAGAAAAGAATGCAAGTGCAGAAGAAATTTATCATCTTGCTGTTTTGAGATTGAAAGCTTATACAGATGAAATACACAAAAAACAGATTTATGATAAAAATCTTCTGACAGGTATTGTAAATGGAGAAAGCTCGGTGGTATATACCTATCTTTATCTGTTTAAACTTACAGGAAAAAGAGTGTGGATGATTTATGCGGAAAAGCATTTCAGCATTATTGAGAGGGTATGGAAAGAAGATTCACAACTGGATTATCTGAGCGGAAATGCCGGAGCTATTGTAGTGGCAGTGATGTTATATAAAGAAACCGGAAATCTGAAATATTATGAAATAGCGGCAGATATGGAAAAAGATTTGTGGAAGAAAGGACAGGAAACCGGAAATGGATACGGATGGAGATTAAAAGGAACAGACGGACCGCTGGCTGGAATGTCTCATGGCAACAGTGGATTTCTGATGGCTTATGCAGCGTTGTATGAATGTAATCATAAAGCGGAATATGCTGATAAAATACAGCTTTTGCTGAGATATGAGGATTCTCTGTACTCAGAGAAAGCCGGAAACTGGAAGGATTTACGAGAGAGTTCAGGGGAAAGCTTCATGAATGCATGGTGCCATGGGGCGCCGGGAATCCTGCTTTCACGAATGAAACTGGAGGAGCTGTTTCCTGAGGATATGCAGATTAAAAAAGACAGGTTAAATGCTGCAGACTCTTTGTTTTATGGAGAACAGGATGAAAAAATTTGTCTGTGTCATGGGATGTCCGGGAATTTACTTATTATGAAGAAGTACCTTCGAAAATATGGTAATAAAAAAATGAAGGAGCAATATGAGGCGTTATGTGACTGCCTTTTATTTCAACTGGATCACCCGGCAAAAATATCTGGGACAGAATATCTGAATCTGGCTTTTATGAATGGCATTTCCGGTACGGGAATGGCATTAATGGAAATTTTATGAAAACTAAGGGAACACCTGCAGACTGTAAATTTATGGTCAGCAGGTGTTTCTTTTATTTGTTTTCGGAAATATATCTGAGAATTAGTTTCTTCTTCATCCGATTGACGTACTGGCGGGACAGCTTCAGTTTCCGGGCAATCTGGGCATCGCTTTTATCCTGATAAAAGTACATGGACAGAATTTTTCTCTGGACACTGTCCGAAGGGTAAGAGTTGATATATGCGGTTACATCATAATAGGTGTCATCAAAACTGTCGGGAGCCTGTAATGAAACAGAACAAGAATCAAAATCATCTTTTTCAGGTTCGGAAAGACAACTGCGGCAAAGGGAACGATATCTGTTTTCGACAGAGGTCTGCATGTATCTGATACATTCACCTTCTGAGGATGAAGAACTTAAATATGGCAATGTCTTTAACAAAGTAAGATACAATTCCTGTGTGGAATCTTCGCGTTCCATGCAGTGAATCCGGGATGCATATCCTTTCACAAGCGGTTCCATACGTTTGAGAATTTCACTGTCTGAATCTGGGATACCATTTTGATAATTTTGGATAAGTTCTGTCAGTGTTTTCATAGGTATCTACCTCCTTTTTAGGGGAAGTAGTAAGAAAACTGCTGATCAGAAACTAAAAAAGAAAAAAATTTGTGAGTTTACAAATGGAAGAGAAAAAACTCTTTATTAAGTGAGGTTGCAAATTTAGATCAGCGATAGGAGAAGAAATACATGGTAAAAAGAGATTTGCAAAATAATTGTAGAGAATAGAAATATGCTTTAAATTAAAACGGTAATAATAAGATTAGAAAAGACTTTTAGTAGACAAAACATAGAAAAAGTTTGCATAATAAAAGAAGATTAAGGAAGGAGGCAGAAACCATGGAAACAACGGTTATGAATGTGGCAGTTTCACAGGGAATCTGGGCTGTGCTTGCGGTTTTTCTTCTGATTTACATTGTGAAATCAAATGAACAGAGGGATACAAAGCAGGAAGAACGAGAGAAAAATTACCAGACGGTGATTGAGAGTTTAACTGAGAAATTTCAGATTCTGAATCAGGTTCAAAGCGATCTGAAAGAGATTAAGGATAATCTTTTTAACAAAAATTAAATAGGGAAAAGAAAAAAGCCTTTTCTGCAGGATATATTTTTCCAGCGGAGAGGGCTTCTGTCATTTTAGGTAAGAAAATAGGTTAATTTGAGAAAAATATGTTTACTAAAATGGTAGATGAATATAAGCATAACATTCGTGTCCATTAGAATACTTTTAATCCCAGATTTACAGATGTTCGTATAGTAAATGGTATATTATGATAATAAAACCTGACTTTTGGGTAGTGTAAAATAGATTAAAAAAAATGGCCGCAATCCAAGTGTTTATGCGAGGGTGTAAAAATTCTTGTGTCTATGGAAAGTAAATCTTTCTGATAAGAAATAGATATGTAAAATTTTGCTGTCGAATTAATGATTATGCGGCTGTCGAATATATCTTTGTACTTACAGTATTGCCATGTAGGAAAATTATATACATCATTTTCGATTTTTTTGCATGACAAGTAAGGCATCATGATTACCTTAACTTCCAAAAATGAGTAGCCCTAACGAAAATAAAATTTTAAAAAAGCCCGTATTTCTGCGGAAATTATTGCAAAAATACGGGTTGTGCTGTACAATAAATTTAGGGCTATATAAACCTGAATAAAGGAGGCAAATATGTACCTGAAATCAAGAGTTAAGCTACCGGATGTGCATGGAAAATTGACCCGATTAAGACGCGGGGATATCACATATATTAAGTATGAGTATGATCGCTATTATGATCCGGAGAAAAAATATACCTATCCACAGAGAGCGACTATAGGCAAGGTATGTCCAGATGATGACACTATGATGATTCCTAACGAAGCCTTTCTGAAATACTTTCCAGATGCAGTCTTATCAGGGATGGAAGACCGGACAGAACGTAGCAGCTGTCTGCGGGTTGGTACATATGCTGTAATGCATAAAATAGTATTGGATTATTCGTTAGACAAGCTGCTCGGACAGTTCTTCTCTGAGCGGGATATGGCATTATTGCTTGACCTTGCCTCTTACTCTATTGTAGAAGAAAGCAATGTGGCACAGCATTATCCGGATTACGCATACAATCATCCACTGTATAGTTCTGGTATGAAGATCTATAGTGATGCGTCGGTAAGTGATTTCTTTAAGAGCATCACCAAGGATAAGAGTACAGGCTTTCTGAATGAATGGAATGCAAAGAGAAATCGAAGGGAGCGTATTTATATTTCCTATGATTCTACGAATAAGAACTGTCAGGCCGGAGAGATTGAACTGGCTGAATTCGGTCATGCCAAGACAGATATCGGTTCAGCTATCATCAACTATTCGGTTGGATATGATCTTAAGAATAAAGAACCACTCTTTTATGAAGCCTATCCTGGAAGTATTAACGACGTATCACAGCTTAGGACCATGCTTGGTAAAATCACTGGGTATGGCTATAAAAAAATCGGTTTCATTTTGGACAGGGGATATTTCAGCCGTGGAAATATACGCTATTTAGACGAATGTGGTTATAGTTTTGTGATCATGGCTAAAGGCATGTCTTCTTTCATAAGTGATTTGATCTTAGAGAACAAAGGAACGTTCGAAAATAAGCGCTCTTGTGACATGAATGCCTATGGTGTGTATGGAAAAACAGTACAAAGGACTTTATTTGAAGGCGATGAAAAAAAGAGATACATTCATATTTATCATAGTATTTCAAAAGATGCTGATGAACGGGAGCATTTTGAAAACGCACTGAGAGAGCGGACAGCTTTGCTGATGTCACATCAGAATGAAACAGTAGAGTTCGGTTCAGCTTACGAAAAATACTTTTATCTTCACTACGATAAAGATGGCGTGTTTTTATATCCGGAAGAAAAAACAACTGTGACAGAACGGGAAATATCATTATGCGGATACTTTGTTATTATTACATCCGAAAGGATGACCGCAAAGGAAGCACTGCATCTTTATAAGAGCCGTGATGTATCTGAGAAACTTTTTGCCTCTGATAAATCATTCCTTGGAAACAAGAGCATGCGTTCACATACAAACGAAGGAGTTGAGGGAAGGATTTTTACACAATTCATCGCACTGATAATCCGAAACAAAATTTATACTGCATTACAGGAAGAGAACGAAAAACTTGAGAAGAAACAGAATTATATGACAGTTCCGGCAGCAATCAGGGAACTTGAGAAGATTGAAATGACACGCCAGACGGATAATGTATACCGGCTGGACCATGCTGTAACAGCAAAGCAGAAAAAAATCTTAGAGGCTTTTGGGATGAATGAAGGAAACATTACTTATCGAGCCGGAGAGATCAGTAATACACTTAAGAAATCAAACATTCAGAAAGAAAGGCGGTAAATATGGCACGTGAAATAAACGCAGAACTACTGGACACTAAAATTGAAAAAGCACAGAAGAATCTGGTGAAAGCAAAGCATCGGTATGATGCTGCGGCAGCAACATTAAAAGATTTATTGGATAAGAGGGATGCACTTCGCCAGAAAAAGTTATTGGATGCTATAGCACAGAGTGGACGGAGCTATGAAGAAATCATGCAGTACCTGCACAGTAAATCTGAAGAGGCGTGATCAAATGTTAACGGAATACTATTTTGCAGTCAGGTATGGAGATATCATTATTCTTCTCTATCATGAAGATATGATGTCTGTATGGGAATTATTATTTAAGAACAGCCAGAAGGAAAAGGCATTGAAAAGATTTTTAGAATACTGCTACATGATAGATGTAAAAGTAGCATTCGAAGGTTTGAAAGGAGAAAAAACCAAAGGGTTAAAGGCAACTCTTAAATTTGCGAAAGAACATGATATGTGTATGACTGAAGCACAGATTCAAGGTGCCAATAACATGTAAATTTCCAGCCCGAGATGCTTTTAGGGCTATTCCAGGCTGGAAATTAAGGCAGCTGCTAAACAAAAGGCTTTCAGACTACAGGCGAACATATGTTGCTGCAAAACTGTGGAGATTAATTTAAATTTGCATTTTGGTTCGGGGTCATTAGAATACTTTTAATACCAGAAATACAGGATCTTTTATAGTTAGTGATATATTATGATAATAGATGAATATTATTGATTGGAGGAGATTCTATGAAGTCAAAGAAAGTAAAGAAAATATTGTTGATTGCTTTAACGTGTGTAGCAATTTCTGCATCTGTCTCAGCAGAAGCTGCTATGAAATCACAGATAACCATTGAAAGTAAAAATAAGTATGAACAGTTGAAAATTTCAGAGAGCCGTGTGTATGGAGAATACCCAACTGGAGATTATAAGAAGATAATGCTTCTTCCTTCGGTTTCTAAAGTAGAAAAATTTTGTTTTGAAGATAATTTGAACATAGAAGAAGTAGAGTGGATGGCTTCAGTAGATACTGTTCCAGTTTTTGCCTTTAGCACATGTCCAAAGCTTAAAAGGGTAATACTTTCTGATAATGTGAAAAAAATTGGACAAAGTGCATTTATATACTGCGGTGAACTGACGAGTGTTAAACTTCCCCAAAATCTTCAAAGTATAGATTTTTTTGCATTTGCTGACTGTCGAAAACTGAAAACGTTATATATACCTGAAACAGTTACTGAGATAGGTGCTGAGGCGTTCATAAATTGTGATTCTCTAACAGTTCATGGAAAGAAAAATTCATATGCATACTATTACTGTAAGATGAATGGTATTCCTTTTGTAAGTGAGGGAACTGCTTCAAAACCAGAAACAAATCGTCCGTATATAAAATCTGTTGATTCAGATATAGTAAACAAACAAATCTATGTTACAATTGATTTGAGCGGAAAAGTAAAGAATGCAGATGGATATCAATATCAAATATATGATGGTACTAAGGTATTAGCTAATAAAAATTCTGCAAACACAACCTGTATATTAAAAAAAGTGCCGACTATGGGATTTGCCAGAGTCCGTTCTTATACTGTTCAAAATGGTAAAAAAAGTTATAGCAGGTGGTCTAATGAAATGCGTATGCCTCCTGTTAAACTAAATAAAGATAATATAAAATTAATAAAAATTACCGGGAAAAAGAAAACAGTAACCGCACAGTTTGGAAATTTAAAATACAGTGATGGGTTTGATTGCGTACTTAAGAATGCAGATTCAGGAGAAAATATTGTATTAAAAAATCAAAAGAAAAATACAGTTACTTTTAAAAATATAAAACCGGGAGTTTACTATTTGAAAGCGCATGCATATACGTTGTTGAATGGTATTAAACAGTTTGGCGTATGGTCAGATAATAAAAAAGTTGTTGTTAAATAGAAAATTGGAATTATAAAAAGCAGGCGAAAAACTGCCTGCTTTTTATAATGGAAATTTATGCTGTTATTGATGTAGCGAAATCAAGCTGTAATAAATTCAAGCGTATTATACTGAAAGAAGCCGTCAGTGGATGCTAAACCACTGGTGTGGGTAGCATCTTTGACATTGACATTGCACACAGCGATTAATTTATTATTTTGATCCAGAGCCACTGATTCCAGTTCAAAACTGTTATATGTGCGGCCCTGAGCATCTTTAGCAGGAATATCTGTAACAAATCCGAAATCCGGATATAAAAGTTTGCTATCATCAAGTTTTTTCAGATTATAATGAAGCAAGGTGTTTTTTGTTGTGATTTTAGTCGTTACTCCACTTACAGTATGTGGATTACTGGTTCCGACAAAAAGCCCTAATTTATTGTGATAGAAAATATCCTGGGATGTAGGCTGACCGGCGTTTACCAGTGTACAAAGATAAGTGGCTTTTACATTTTTTTCATTTTCAAATGTACATTTATAGAGCTTTAATGTTCCGTCAACAACGGACAATAATAAAGCTGTATTTGCCTCATAAAAATAATTAATTGCTTTAAGAGCAAATGATTTATCGTTATCGTTGGGAGTTACTGTATATGTTATTTCCTCATCCTCTTTGTTACTGCTGATAGCAACCACTTTGTTATTTCCTGCGACAACAAAGAATTTTCCGTTAAAACAGCTCATACCGTTGGCATGACCTAATAAACCGTCAGTGAATGTTTTAAAGTGAGATACACCTGCGCTTGTATTCATATAATTTTTACAGTAGCCAAGAACAGCGACTTTATCTTGACTTTGTTTTATAAAATATGGAGTATTGTTTCCGTTAAAGGATACACATCCCAGATTAGTTGTTTCATAGTTGGGATCTACTTTGGTAGGTACACGGGCTCCTGCTTTAAAACCGCATGCAAAAGTATAGGTTTTACCGGAGTAGGTAATGCCTTCCAGCACAGAGAATTTATCTTCTGCGGTTCCATCAGATGTTATAACATTGGATGCAAGCACAAGGTGATTGGCTTTCATACAGATTGATTCAAGGTTGTACTGCTTATATTCACCTGTTTTATTTACATTGATGACCGAACATGGAGTGTATTTTTTACCTTTATCATCAGTAAGATGATAATCAACTACCAGAATACGGTTCTGAAGTGTTGAAAAAGTGTTATTTGTCAGGATAAATAATCCAAATGAAGTGTGATAGTAAATATCCTGAAGCCGTGTGGTATAACCAAAACCTGAGTTAGTAACTGTGAATGTACTTGCTGCTTCAGCAGCCTTCCAGTCTACAACACTGAAAGCTAATGTCCCAGCATTGCTCTTGTCAGCGTAATGCATAATGATAAATTTCTCGTTAGTTCCGTCAGCAGCAGTGATACCTAATGCGCCTTTTGGACAAATTTCATTGATACTGTACGTACCGAGCTGATTGCCTTTGGTATCCAGTTTTACGATGGTTGTAGAACCGCCGTAACCTTTATGGTCTTCTGCAAGCATATACAGATAATTTCCAATTTTGGTAAGTCCCAGAGCGAACCAGTTCAGATCTTTTTTTACGGCAGTTGCTTTTGTTGCCATGTAGTCAGTCGTTTTGAGTAATGTAGTTTTAAGACCGGTTGTCTTTACGCAATACATATCTGACCCCACAATGGCAATTCCCGCTACATTTGTTGCACTTTTATCGGGAATCAGTGCACCGTCTACGGGGGTAGCTGAAATAGTTAAAGTTGTTCCGTTAAATGTTCCTGGCATAATTTTTGCCTCCTTTAAATTTTTTGAATTTGCAAATTCACTATATAAAGATGCTGCTTTTTGTGATTTGTAAACCATAAGTGTGTATATGAGCATGATTTTTTTCTTTTATGCGGAAATCAGGTAAGAATAAAAATAAAGATTCGAGGTCAGATGATGTATGTTTAGTCCCACTTTTATATTTTCGTCATCAGCTTAATGTAAAATAATAACGGGTAAAGAAGATATAAGATGTTCTGGTACATACAATTAAGAAGAAAGGGGCATGTGCTGTGTATAGTCAAAATGATGAACCGCCTGAGATGATCAGGCGGTTTTGAAGTATCTGGATTTTTTATGAATATTTTATTTTTAATTACAGGTATAATATGTTACAATAAATATAACCATTAAGACTACCAGGCAGGTCAGAATTTGACCTGCCTGTAAATAAATACGGAAATAAATCGGGTTCAAAAGAATCGTTAATAATTGTAACAAAATAAAATTACCGGTATGGCAAAAATAAAATTACAGGGGAAATGCGGATGAGTGAGATGACAGATGCATATGTAAAACTGGATAAGGTTTCCAAGATATATGGAACCAAAGAAGTAAAGATCGTTGCAGTGGATGAGATCAGCTTTGAGATTGCCAAGGGAGAGTTCGTAGTGATCGTTGGTCCCAGCGGTGCGGGCAAGACAACAGTGCTGAACATTCTTGGGGGTATGGATAAGGCTACCAGTGGAGAGGTTCTGGTGGATGGCAGGAATATTGCCAGATATAACAGTAAGCAGCTTACCGGCTATCGGAGAAATGATATTGGATTTGTATTCCAGTTCTATAATCTGGTGCCTAATCTTACAGCGCTGGAGAATGTAGAACTGGCATTGCAGATCTGTAAAAATCCGCTGGATGCCAGGGAGGTTCTGGAGGAAGTGGGACTGAAGGACAGACTGACCAATTTCCCGGCACAGCTTTCCGGTGGTGAGCAGCAGAGAGTTTCCATTGCCAGGGCACTGGCGAAGAATCCTAAGCTCTTACTGTGTGATGAGCCCACAGGTGCACTGGACTACCAGACTGGTAAGGCAATCCTGAAGCTGTTGCAGGATATGTGCAGGGAGCGTGGAATGACAGTGATCGTCATTACCCATAACTCGGCGCTGACACCTATGGCAGACCGTGTGATCAAGATCAAGAACGGCAAGGTTTCCAGGATGACAATGAATGACCATCCTACACCCATAGAGGAGATAGAATGGTAGGTGATGAATATGAAAGCAATGCATAAAGATTTCTGGATGGAGATACGCAAGAGCAAAGCCAGATTTATTTCCATATTTATGATCGTTGCTCTGGGAGTTGCGTTTTTCTCCGGGATACAGGCCTCGTCACCGGATATGCGCTTCTCAGGTGATGCCTATTATGATGAAACCAATCTTATGGATATCAAAGTAATGGGAACTCTGGGACTGACGGAGGATGATGTAGCTGCCATTAAGCAGGTGGACGGAGTAGAGAATGCAGAGGGCGCCTATGGTACAGATGTAATGTGTGGAGAAGGCGAGAAGCAGAAGGTACTTCATGTGGAAGCTGTGGATCAAACCATGAACCGGATCTCAGTGACAGAGGGAAAAGCTCCGGAAAAAAGCGGAGAGATTTTCCTTGACTGTATTTTTGCTGAGAGCAATGGATATAAGGTGGGTGATCAGATTACCCTGAAAGAGGGCGGAGACAGCGAACTGTTGAAAAAGACAGATTACACAGTTGTAGGTTTAGGAGAGAGTCCGCTTTACATATCCTATAATCGCGGAAATTCCACTCTGGGTTCCGGTGAGGTTAATGGATTTGCCTATGTGCTTCCTGAGGATTTTGACCAGGAGGTTTATACACAGATCTATGTGCAGGCTCATGGGGCACAGGATCTGATCAGCTATACAGATGCTTATGATTCCCTGATAGAGCGAGTGCAGGAGCAAGTGGAGGGGATTGAGGCAGAACGGTGCCAGGTCAGATATGATGAGATTGTAG
This sequence comes from Blautia wexlerae DSM 19850, assembly GCF_025148125.1. Classification (NCBI taxonomy): domain Bacteria; kingdom Bacillati; phylum Bacillota; class Clostridia; order Lachnospirales; family Lachnospiraceae; genus Blautia; species Blautia wexlerae. The sequence goes on along the minus strand of NZ_CP102267.1, from coordinate 3,301,440 downwards.
AGGAAGCTAATGACAAGCTTGCAGATGCCAGACAGGAACTTGAAGACGGCAAGAAGGAGGCTGATGAGAAGCTTGCGGATGCCAGAAAAGAATTGGAGGATGGCGAAAAGAAGTTAAAAGATGGCAAGAAGGAATATAAGGATGGCAAGAAAAAGCTTGCAGACGCAAAAAAGGAACTGGAGGACGGAAAAGCCCGGCTTGCAGATGCAAAGAAGGAGTTAGAGGACGGCAGATCCCAGCTTGCCAGTGCGAAAGAGCAGATTGCCAGTGGCAGAGCACAGATCGCATCTGCAAAGGAACAGCTGAATGCCGGATGGGCGGAGGTTTCCGAAAACCAGGCAAAGCTTGATGATGGAAAGGCTCAGCTTGAGGATGGCAAGAACCAGTTAAGTGCCGGTGAGAAGAAGATTGCAGATGCAAAGACGCAGCTTACCCAGAGTCAGCAGGAACTTGACAATGGCAAGGCGCAGATCCAGTCAGGCAGAGAGCAGATTGCAGCAACCAGACAGGATTTAAATGCCAAAAAGGAAAGCTGCAATCAGGGACTTGCGCAGATTGAGCAGCAGGAGGCCGGACTTGCAGAAGGAGAGGCTCAGCTTGAGGGTGCCAGAAGTCAGCTTGCAGCATTGCAGGCACAGTATGAGCAGGCACAAGCTTCAGGCACATATTCCGAGGAAGACCTGGCGGCTCTGGCAGCACAGGTTTCCGCTTATCAGGAGCAGGTGGACAGTCAGGCGGCCCAGCTGGAAGCATCCAGAAACCAGATCGCAGCAGCAAGAAGTGAACTGGAGAGTGGTTTAAGCCAGGTGGAGAGCGGACTGGCCCAGCTTGATGCAAAGGAAGCAGAACTGAACCAGCAGGAGGCCGCATTTCCCGATGCCCAGGCAAAGATTGATGCAGGATGGAAAGAGGTGAAGGCTCAGGAGAAGAAGCTGGAACCAGCCAGAAAAGAGATTCAGGAAAAAGAAGCCCAGCTTGAGTCAGCACAGGAACAGATCGATGCTGCAAAAGCAAAACTAAATTCCAGCCAGGCGCAGTTAGAGGAGAAAGAGGCAAAACTTGCTTCGGGAGAAGCACAGATCCGGGAGAATGAAGGGAAGCTTGCTTCCGGCGAGAAAGAGATTGCCGACAATGAACAGAAGCTGAGGGATGGAGAGAAGGAAATCTCAGAGAACGAACAGAAGCTGAAGGATTCCAGAAAGGACATCAAAAAAGCTGAGAAGGATCTGGAAGAAGGTAAAAAAGAATACGAAGACGGCAAGAGGGATGCAGAGAAAGAAATCGCAGACGGTGAGAAGAAGATTCAGGATGCCCAGGATGAGATCGATGATATCAGTATGCCGGAATGGATGGTAACGGACCGCAATGATCTGCCGGAATATTCAGATTATGGGGATAATGCAGACAGAATGAGAAGTATCGGACAGGTTTTCCCTGTTATCTTTTTCCTGGTGGCTGCACTGGTAAGTCTGACTACCATGACACGAATGGTGGAAGAACAGAGAACCCAGATCGGTACAATGAAGGCTCTGGGATACGGCAAGTATGCGATTGCATCCAAATATCTGCTGTATGCCTTTCTTGCCACTGTGGGAGGCAGTATTCTGGGAATCCTGATCGGAGAGAAAATCCTGCCTTTGGTTATTATTAACGGGTATGGCATTATGTACAAGGGCATGATGAACAATATCCAAGTCCGTTATGAGTTTAAATTTGCAATGATAGCAGCAGGTGCGGCAACTGTGTGTACCGTCGGAGCCACCATTTTCTCCTGTTACAGGGCACTGGCGGAAACTCCGGCATCACTGATGCGTCCTCCTGCTCCCAAAGAGGGTAAGAGAATCCTGCTGGAACGGATCCCGCTTTTCTGGAAGCATTTGAATTTTACATGGAAATCTACTTTGAGAAACCTTTTCCGATATAAAAAACGTTTCTTTATGACGATTTTTGGTATTTCAGGAAGTATGGCGCTGATGCTGGTGGGTTTTGGACTCAGGGATTCCATTATGGATATTGCCAGACGGCAGTATCAGGAGCTTCAGCATTATACAGGAACGATCATTGATGATGAGGATGCCACAGATAAGGAGAGACAGGAGCTGGATGAGTTTCTGAAAAATAACAGTCAGATTGAGAGATATACGCATGTCCAGTTTACCAAGATGAGTGTTCCCAGAAATAAATCCAATATCAGCGTATATGTGTATGTGCCTGAGAATCTTGAGACCTTTAATAAGGATGTAACACTTCAGGACAGAAAGACAAAAGAGAAATATAAGCTGACTGATGCAGGTACAGTGATCAGTGAGAAGACGGCAACCCTGACAGGGCTGAAAGTTGGGGATACCATGACCATCACAAAGGATGGGAAAAATTATGAGACAAAGATCGCAGCAGTGACAGAGAATTACATGGGACATTATATTTATATGACAGGAAATGTCTATGAACAGATCTTCGGGGAGAAGCCTGACTACTCTGCAACTGTATTTACAGTAAAAGAGGAATATAAAGAATCAGAATCTGAGGTGGGAAATGAGATCCTGAAGCACCCGGCTGCATTAAGCATCAGCTATACCAGCAGTCTGGAGGCTCAGCTTCACAGAATGCTGGGAGCATTGGATACGGTAATTATAGTGCTGATCGTTTCTGCGGGAATGCTTGCTTTCGTAGTCCTGTATAATCTGAACAATGTCAATATTACGGAACGCCAGAGAGAACTGGCAACCCTGAAGGTACTGGGATTCTATGATAACGAAGTTTCTGCCTATGTATACAGGGAGAATGTTATCCTTACCCTCATCGGCGTGCTGGCAGGGGCTGTATTCGGAATCTTTTTGCACAGATATATTATCCGTACTGTGGAAGTGGATGCGGTTATGTTCGGAAGAAATATTAATCCTGTCAGTTTCCTGTACTGCGGACTGCTGACAATTGGATTCTCCATGATCGTAAATCTGTTTATGCATCAGAAATTAAAGAAGATTGACATGGTAGAATCCCTGAAAAGTGTGGAATAAACGATTTGTCGCTTTATTGCGGAAAAGAAGAAATTGTTTTTCTGTGGTTTTTAAATAGGTAGTCAAACGGATAGAATGGATAAGAGGAAGAAAGGGGAATATTATCATGGGAACAGCAAATCAGATAGAGCAGGAATTAATGAACTATATATCCGATCATAAAATCAGGAACACGCATTCACATCATCTGCCAGAACAGGCGATGGTGGATTATGATCTGGATAAGCTGATAAATAATACGTATTTACAATGGCAGCAGGTAACTCCGGGGACAACAGCAGAAAGCAGGAATGCATATCTGGAAAAAACACGATATAAATCTTATTTTGTCTGGCTTCAAAAGGCAATCGGGGAGTTGTATGGAATATCGGAGCCGATCACAGCTCAGAACTGGGATCAGATTTCAGATCAGATCAGAAAAGCGCATCAAAATCCCGACTTTTACATGGATGTACTGAAAAATAAGTGTAAGTATCAAAAAGTAATCGTAGATACCTACTGGAATCCGGGCTCTGACAATGGAAGACCGGAACTGTTTACGCCTGCTTTTCGACTGGATCTGTTCTTTTTGGGCTATAAAAAAGGACTTCGCAATCATGACGGTGTATCACTGGAAGAGAACTTCGGTGAGCTGCCGGACAATTTACAGGATTATGTGGAGTGGGTCAGAAAGTGGATCATACAAAAAAAGAGTGAGGGCTGTGTGGCCTTAAAAATAGCGATGGCCTATGAGCGTAGTCTTCATTTTGAAAAAGTGACGCGGGAGCAGGCTGAAAGGGTATTCCGTTTAAAAGAGTCGGATATAACCCAGGAAGATATCAGATGTTTTCAGGACTATTTGTTCTGGAAAATATGTGAAATTGCGGCGGAAGTGTCACTTCCATTACAATGTCACACAGGAATGGGGCAAGTTATAGATACGAATATACTGCAGTTGAACAATGTGATAAAAAATAATCCGGAAACGAAATTTGTGCTACTGCATTGTGGCTTTCCATGGGTGGATGATCTTTTTTCCATAGTAGACGGATATCCGAATCTATATCCGGATCTGACATGGCTTCCAATCTTATCCTACACCGCATCAAAACGTGTAATGCATCAGTTGATCGAGATGTCCCAGATTGATAAAATCTGCTGGGGATGTGATACGTGGACAGTAGAGGAAAGTTATGGCTCCCTTCTTGCATTCCGTTTTTCACTGTGTAGTGTTCTGAGAGAAAAAATAGAGGACGGATATCTTTCCGTAAATAATGCAAAGGATATTATTGATAAAATTTTGTTCGACAATGCGGGAAAAATATACGTATGACACCAGATAAATTTGTGAAATCCGGAGAAACGTTCTTGACAAGAAAGCCTTTTTTCATTATAGTAGAATCCAGAAAAAGGCTGTGAAAAAGAGGAGTAGGCGGTAATGCCCCACAGAGAGGGAAGCTTATAAGCTGGAAGGTTTCCCGGGAACAGAAGTGCTGAAGGTAGCTTTGGAGCCGGGAGGCTGAAGTGAGTGTGTATGAATCATATCAGAGTTATATACGCGCATGGTAGGTTTTCACGTATCCCGCGTTAAGGGAATGAGAGACAAACTAAGGTGGTACCGCGATCTATGTCGCCCTTTGCACGTATAATGCGTGTGAGGGGCGTTTTTTATCGAATAAGTTTATGACACAGTTATCTGGCTGGATGCGGAAAGCGAAGTCAGTATGCTTATTTGTTTGGTTGTCAGGGTGACTGCTTTATAACGGAGTAATCCGTAGATACTTTAGTTTCAGATATATAATTAGGAGGACATTATGAGCAAAGAACTTGCAAAAACTTACGATCCTAAGGGAATCGAAGAGCGTCTTTACACAAAATGGATGGACAATGGATATTTCCATGCAAAAGTAAATCCGGACAAGAAACCGTTTACCATTGTTATGCCGCCGCCAAACGTAACCGGCCAGCTTCATATGGGACATGCGCTGGATGAAACCATGCAGGACATCCTGATCCGTTTCAAGAGAATGCAGGGCTATGAAGCATTATGGCAGCCGGGAACTGACCATGCAGCTATCGCTACAGAGGTTAAGGTTATCGACAAGCTGAAAAAAGAAGGTATCGACAAACACGATATCGGCCGTGAGGAATTCTTAAAACATGCGTGGGCATGGAAAGAGGAGTACGGCGGAAAGATCATCAATCAGTTAAAGAAACTGGGTGCTTCCGCAGACTGGGAGAGAGAACGTTTCACAATGGATGAGGGATGTTCCAAGGCAGTACAGGAAGTATTTATCAAATTATATGAAAAAGGCTATATCTACAAAGGTTCCAGAATCATCAACTGGTGTCCTGTATGCCAGACTTCCATCTCTGATGCAGAGGTTGAGCATGAGGATCAGGACGGATTTTTCTGGCACATTAATTACCCGATCGTAGGGGAAGAGGGACGTTTCGTAGAGATTGCAACTACACGTCCGGAAACCCTGCTGGGTGATACTGCTGTTGCCGTAAATCCGGAAGATGAGCGCTACAAGGATCTCATCGGCAAGATGCTGAAGCTTCCTCTCACAGACAGAGAAATTCCGGTGATCGCCGATGAATATGTAGACAAAGAATTCGGAACAGGATGTGTAAAGATCACACCTGCCCATGACCCTAACGACTTTGAGGTTGGACGCCGTCACAATCTGGAAGAGATCAACATTATGAATGACGATGCGACCATCAACGAGCTTGGCGGAAAATACGCTGGTATGGATCGTTACGAAGCACGTAAGGCAATGGTAGCAGATTTGGAAGAACTTGGACTTCTGGTAAAAGTAGTTCCTCACAACCACAGCGTTGGAACTCATGACCGCTGCGGCACAACGGTAGAGCCTATGATCAAGCCACAGTGGTTTGTAAAGATGGACGAGATGGCAAAGGCTGCGATCAAAGCTCTGGATGACGGAGATCTGAAATTCGTTCCGTCCCGTTTTGACAAGACGTATCTTCACTGGCTTGAGAATATCCGCGACTGGTGTATTTCCAGACAGTTATGGTGGGGACACAGAATTCCGGCTTATTACTGTGATGAGTGCGGTGAAGTAGTAGTTGCAAGAGAAATGCCTGAGAAATGCCCGAAATGCGGATGCACACATCTTCATCAGGATGAGGATACACTGGATACCTGGTTCAGTTCTGCATTATGGCCATTCTCCACACTTGGCTGGCCGGAGAAAACACCGGAACTGGAATATTTCTATCCGACAGATGTACTTGTTACAGGATATGACATTATCTTCTTCTGGGTTATCCGTATGGTATTCTCTGCTCTGGAGCAGACTGATCAGGTTCCGTTCCATCATGTACTGATCCATGGTCTGGTACGTGACTCCCAGGGACGTAAGATGAGTAAGTCTCTTGGAAACGGTATCGATCCTCTGGAAGTTATTGATAAATACGGCGCAGATGCTCTTCGTCTTACTCTGATGACAGGTAATGCACCTGGAAATGATATGCGTTTCTACTGGGAAAAGGTAGAAGCAAGCCGTAACTTCGCAAACAAGATCTGGAATGCTTCCCGTTTCATCATGATGAACCTGGAAGGCAAGACAGTGACAGAGCCGGAGAACTTAAATGATCTCTGTGCAGAGGATAAATGGATTCTGTCTCACTTAAATACAGTGATTCGTGAAGCAACAGAGAACATGGAAAAATATGAACTTGGTATTGCAGTACAGAAGGTTTATGACTTCCTGTGGGATGAACTCTGCGACTGGTATATTGAGATGGCTAAGGTTCGTCTGTGGAAGGCAGAGGAAGATCCGAAGGCTGCAAATGATGCACTCTGGACATTAAGAACAGCGCTGACAGAAGGCCTGAAGCTTCTTCACCCGTATATGCCGTTTATCACAGAGGAAATCTACTGCACACTTCTTCCTGAAGAAGAGTCTATTATGATCTCCGAATGGCCTGTATACAGAGAAGAGAGAAACTTCCCGGATGCTGAGAAAGCAATCGAGGGCTTCAAAGAGGTTGTAAGAGGTATCCGTAATACCAGAACAGAGATGAATGTTCCGAATAACCGCAAGACAAGCCTGCATATTGTGGCAAAGGATGCTGAAACAGCAGCAATGTATGAGAACAGCAAGAAATCCTTTGTAAATCTTGCATTTGCAAAAGAGATTCTGGTACAGACAGACAAGAACGGAATCAGTGAAGATGCAGTTTCAGTAGTTGTTTCCAATGCGGTTGTATATATGCCGTTGGAAGACCTGATCGACAAAGATAAAGAGATTGAACGTCTTACAAAAGAAACAGAACGTCTCACAAAAGAGATCGCAAGATGTGAAGGTATGCTGAATAATCCGAACTTCGTAAACAAGGCACCTGCTGCCAAGGTGGATGCGGAGAAAGACAAACTTGCGAAATATAAAGAAATGATGGATAAGGTTAAAGGACAGTTAGAGCAGCTTAAGAAATAAGGGAGTGTTTAGATGAAATTGTATAAGATTTGTAACAAAATCTCCCTTTTACTCCATGTACTTGCCAGCGCAGCGGGATATTTTGTTATGGAGGCAATCTGCCGTCACTCGTTTATAGAAGCCTGGAATTATATGACACAGAGACCTCTGGTTTTTGCATATAATGCGGCATTCATTTTTACCTCGTCACTAATTGTTTATCTGTTTCACAGGAGAGTATTCTGGAGAGTACTGGTTACGTTGTTCTGGCTGATACTGGCCATTATTAACGGTGTTCTCCTGCTCAACCGTGTTACACCGTTTACAGGACCGGATCTGCATCTGATCACAGATGCAATGAAGATTGCCAACAAATATCTGCCTGTTGCAGGCGTTGTGGCAGTCTGCATCCTGTTTGGGATTCTTGTTATTTTACTGCTGATGCTGCTTATTAAAGGACCGAAGTATCAGAAAAAGATTAAATATCGCTACAATATTCCTCTGATCTTGCTGGCTGTTGCTCTTTTTGCAGGAAGTACACAACTGGCACTGGAGAAGAGGGTGCTTTCCAATTACTTTGGAAATATTGCTTTTGCATATGAGGATTATGGATATCCTTACTGTCTGGCAACTACGATTTTTAATACGGGAATCAGCTGTCCGAGAGATTATTCTGAGAAAGAAATCAAAAGAATTGAGAAGACGGAAAAGAATCTCCCGGAAACGCAGGAAGAAAAGCGTCCGAATATTCTGTTTTTGCAGTTGGAATCATTCTTTGATCCTACGCTGGTTAATTACCTGAATATTTCAGAAGATCCGATTCCGACATTCCGTAAGCTGATGAAGGAATATTCTTCAGGATATTATAAGGTTCCCTCTGTCGGTGCAGGTACTGCCAATACAGAGTTTGAATCCATTACAGGAATGAGTATGCATTATTTTGGACCTGGGGAATATCCTTATAAGAGTATTCTGAGAGAGACTACCTGTGAGAGTGCACCTTATGTACTGAAGAAGCTGGGTTATACCACCCATGCAGTTCATAATAATGAGGCAAACTTCTATGGAAGAAGATCTATTTTCCCGAATCTCGGATTTGATACGTTTACTTCCGAAGAGTACATGGCAAGAGAGAACGAGAAGAATCCAAATGGCTGGGTAAAGGATGAGGTTCTGACAGATGAGATTCTGAAGTGTCTGGACTCCACTGAGGGGCCGGATTATGTATATACTATTTCTGTACAGGGACATGGTGCGTATCCGGATGAGCAGATCCTGGAGGATCCTGAGATCACAGTTTCTGGTGCACCGACTGAGGAAGAGAATAATAAATGGGAATATTACGTAAATGAGATCCATGAGATGGATAATTTTGTCAAAGAGCTGACAGACAAGCTTGCAGATTATCCTGAGGATGTGGTCCTTGTTATGTACGGTGACCACCTTCCGACTATGGGATTGACTGTGGAGGACCTGAAGAACAAGTATCTGTTCCAGACAGAGTATGTGATGTGGGATAACTTCGGACTTAAGAAAAAGAATGAAAATCTTGCAGCATACCAGATGGCGGCAGAGGTTATGGATCGTGTGGGAATCCATGAGGGAACTGTTTTCCGCTATCATCAGGCAAGAAGAAATACCAGAAATTATCAGGTGGATCTGGAAACCCTGCAGTATGACCTCCTTTATGGAAAGAGATATTCCTACGGGGAAAGCGGCGAAAGTCCTTATCTGCGTACCAGAATGCGTATGGGAATCTATGATGTGACTCTGGATTCCATTCAATGTATTTCTGAGACAGATCATACATATTACATTAAGGGAACGGAATTTACGCCGTCCAGTGAAATCAAGCTGAACGGAGAATGGTATGATACGGTCTATATCAATCCGACTACGTTGATGATCACAGGTACGGAGCTGAATGATTTCGACAGGCTTGCGGTGATCCAGCGAAGCAACAGTTCGACGCGAAAACCGCTGAGCAAGAGCTATGACCGGTCCTGCTATGCACTTTATTCAAATAATAAATGGAAATTAACAGAAAGTGCCGGTGCGAATGAAAATTAATCCATAATTTTGTCGGATAAAATATTACGATTGGTACTGGACATCTTCCACCACTATTATATAATGTTAGAGTAACTAAATACATTATAGATAAGTGGTGGAATTTTTTTATGAATTACGAAGAAGCAGTTGCTTATATTGATGAAACTCCGAAATTTACAAAGAAGAACAGTCTGGATCACACAAAGGAATGTCTGAGAAGACTTGGTAATCCTCAGGATAAGTTTAAGGTGATCCATGTGGCAGGAACTAATGGAAAGGGAAGTACATGTGCGTTTCTGACCTCTGTTCTGAGAGAGGCGGGATATTCCTGCGGATTATTTACTTCTCCTCATCTGGTGGAGATCAATGAACGCTTCCAGATCAATGAGGTGAATATTGATAATGATACTTTCCTGAAGGCCTTTGAGAAAGTAAAGATACTTGCGGATGAACTGGTTGCAGAAGGCAGCTATCATCCGACTTATTTTGAGATGCTTTTTCTGATGGGAATGGTGATCTTTGCAGAGGCAGGTGTTGATTATGTGACTCTGGAAACAGGACTGGGCGGAAGAATGGATGCGACTACTGCTGTGGAGAATCCTGTTGCCTGTGTGATCACATCGATCAGTCTGGATCATATGCAGTATCTGGGAGATACAGTTGCCAAAATCGCAGGAGAAAAGGCCGGGATCATTGTGCCGGGGGTACCGGTAATCTATGACGGAAACGACCCGGATGCAGCAGAAGTGATCCGTGCCAGAGCAGAAGAACTGGGAAGCCCTGCTTATGAAGTGAAGAGATCAGATACAGAAGTGCTCAGAAATACTTCGGCGGGAATTGATTTTGCATTTCGGAATGAGTATTATAAGGATATGGTTTTCTCCATTCCGTTTATTGCAAAGTATCAGGTGATGAACAGTGCACTTGCATTAAAGACGATTGAGGTTCTGCAGAATGTGATTTCTGTATCTACGGATCAGATCCATGTGGGAATTGCCGGAACACGCTGGCAGGGAAGAATGGAAACAGTGCTTCCGGGCGTGATCGTGGACGGTGCTCACAATGAGGACGGGGTAGAGAAATTTGTAGAGACAGCAGAACATTTTCAGAAAGAATGTCCGCTGACTTTGCTTTTTTCAGCAGTAGATGACAAAGATTATACAGATATGATACATACGATCTGTAGCAGGATCACGTTCCGTCATGTGGTAGTAACCTCTGTTGGCGGATATCGCAAGGTTCCTGCTGAGAGATTTGCAAAGCTTTTTACAGAAGCAGGTGCTTCTTCTGTGGAAGTAGTGGAGGATGTTGAGAAAGCCTTTGGTAGAGCACTGGAAGTAAAGGGGGATGACGGAATGCTCTTCTGCGTGGGTTCCCTGTATCTTGTCGGTGAGATTAAAGATGTGATCAGGAGAAATAAGAAATGATAGATTATGAAGAGGAACTGAAGAAATTTGAACCTTGTCTGGATGTGGCAGATGCGGAGGGTGCGATTTATGAGAGAGAACTGACGGATATCCTGGATATTCTTCAGGAAGTTCTCCGCGAAGCCAAGAGTGGCAGACGGGTAAAATAAGGAGATACACATGAATTGTATGAATTGTGGCGCATTTCTGGTGGACAAAGATCTGGATTACTGCCCGAAATGTGGATGTAATGTGCTGATCCAGAAAAAGGTAGATTACCTTTCCAGACAGTATTACAACCGGGGGCTTGAGAAAGCCAGTGTCCGCGATCTTTCAGGGGCGATTGACTGTCTGAAGCAGAGTCTTATTTATAATAAGCATAATATTCAGGCGAGAAATCTTCTTGGACTGGTATATTTTGAGACAGGGGAGGTGGTTGCCGCACTCAGTGAATGGGTGATCAGTAAGAATCTTCAGCCATCCAGAAATCTGGCATCAGAATATATTAACAAGCTGCAGGCGAACTCCAATAAGCTTGAGGCGATCAATGAAACGATCAGAAAGTATAATGATGCCTTAAACCTGTGCAGGGAAGGTCATGAGGATATGGCTGCGATCAGGCTGAAGAAGATTCTCATACAGAATCCAAAACTGATCAAAGGTTACCATCTTCTGGCACTTGTGCAGATGAAAGAGGGGGAATATAACAAGGCAAGAAAGACGTTAAGGAAAGCCGCGCGGATTGATAAAACAAATACAACAACCCTTCGTTTTTTGAGAGAGATTGACGAACAGACAGGAGTATCCACACGTCTGGAACGTCAGAATAAAAGAAACAGGAAAGCTGTGGACAGCAGTGAGAATGATATGGCAATCCAGATTCCTCAGTATAAAGAAAAAGGAAGGATTCCGCTGTTTTTTACACTGGTTGCCGGATTTTGTGCAGGATTGCTGGCGTTTTATCTTCTGGCTGTTCCTGCCATACGTCAGGGAATCTACAGGGAAGCGAATCAGCAGATTATGAAATACAGTGATGCAGTGTCCAGTCAGGGAGCTGAGCTGACCAAGGCACAGAGTCAGGCTCAGGAATCAGGGGACACAGTTGAGGCTGCTTCCAAACAGATAGAGGAAGAGAAGAAAAAGAACAGCAGTTATGAAGCTCTGATCGAAGCATATGCAGCATTACAGCAGCAGAATGCAGATGAGGCTGCATTGAAGATACAGAATGTTTATGCGGATCTGCTGCCTGCGGATCTGAAGGGAATTTACAATACGATCTGTAACACTACAGGGACAACCGGGATTGAAGGAACTACAGATGCGACAGCAGCAGACGGCACGGACAGTGGTGACAGCGCAGATGGAGATGCTTCTTCGGATTCATCGGACGATGGAAGTTATGACGATGGTTCCTATGACAGTGGGGAATATGATGATGGTTCTTACGATAATTCTGATGGTGATTCGGCAGATGACGGAAGTTACGACACCGGTGATTATGACGATTCCGGATATTGATACCATTTTTCATTTTGATGTGGCAGAAGACATGAAATATCATAAGAAGATGTAAAGATACAAAAGAGATGCATGGAAGTCATGTGTCTCTTTTTTTTACCGAATCAAGTAAGTTCCCTGGAGCGTGTCTGAAAAAGGCTGCGAAAAGCAATAAACAGTTATTTGATGTAGAGCTACACTGCAAAGTGGATTGCGAACATTCGTCTGACAAAAAGTGAGGAGGGATATGATGGAGAACAGATTTGAAATACAGGGAAATTCCCTGATCATTCATTTACCGAAAGAGGTAGATCATATGGTGACAGACGAGATACGCAGAGATTCAGATGATATTATACGGAAAAAATATATACGAACGATCACATTTGATTTTTCAGGAACAGCGTTTATGGACAGTTCAGGGATAGGGCTGATCATGGGGAGATACCGGATGATGGGGATGCGCGGTGACTGTATACAGGCTACAGGAGTAAATTCCTATATTGAAAAGCTGCTGCATCTGTCAGGGGTATATAAATTTGTCGAAATCTGTGGGGAAGTCTAAAGAGAGGGGGAAGAAAACTATTATGGAAAATACCAATGAAATGAAAATTATTTTTGACAGCAGACCTGAGAATGAGGGGCTGGCAAGAGTTGCGGCGGCAGCTTTCTGCACACAGCTGAATCCTACTCTGGAGGAAGTGGCAGATCTGAAAACTGCTGTGTCAGAGGCTGTGACAAACTGTATTATTCATGCTTATGAAGGCCAGGTGCAGAAGATAGAGATTTTCTGCAGAAGGGAAGGGCAGAAATTATGGGTTGATGTGATCGATAAGGGAGTGGGGATCAGAGACGTTGCAAAAGCTATGGAGCCTCTTTTTACAACAAAGCCGGAGAAGGATCGTTCCGGGATGGGATTTACATTTATGGAAGCGTTTATGGATGAGGTAACAGTAGAATCACAGGTGGGATATGGAACAGTTGTCCATATGAAAAAGACGATCGGGAGGTAGGAATGGACCATACTCTTGCTCTGATCATGAAGTCACAACAGGGGGATAAAGAAGCAAGAGATACTGTATTTAAAGAAAACGCAGGACTTGTGTACAGCATGGCGAAAAGATTTGCCGGGCGCAGTGTGGAAATGGAAGATATCGTGCAGATAGGAAGCATTGGGCTACTGAAAGCCATAGATCGTTTTGATATTTCGTACGATGTGAAGTTTTCAACTTATGCTGTTCCCATGATCATAGGTGAAATCAGACGCTATCTGAGGGATGACGGGATGCTTAAGGTGAGCAGAAACCTGAAAGAGAACTGTGCCAGAATTTATTCTGCGAGAGAAGCACTGGAAAAAGAACTGGGACGTGAACCGATACTGGAGGAAGTTGCGAAAGCGACAGAACTTTCAGTAGATGAAGTGGTGATGTCGATGGAATCAGGAGCTGAAGTGGAATCTTTGCACAAAATTATCTATCAGGGAGATGGAAATGATATTTCGCTTATGGACAGGCTCCAGGAAAAAGAAAATGGACAGGATGCAGCACTGAACAGGATTTTTCTGGATGAAATCCTGAAAAAACTGGATGCAAGAGAACGTCAGCTGATCGGTATGAGATATTTTAAGGATATGACGCAGACGGAGATTGCGGCAGAGATGGGAATTTCCCAGGTCCAAGTGTCCAGGATGGAAAAGCGGATTCTGAAGGAACTTAAAAAGCAGGTATAAGCAGATGGGAGTAATTAACTCACCGCTTGTAGAAGGTGGAGTATTCTCTGAAGAGGTAAATAAAAAAGAGGTTACTGTGAACGGAGTGAACAGTAACAAAAAGAGTGTGCGGATTACTATAATATTGCACACTCTTTTTGCTATAATATCTTTATTGTTATATATCGTAAGTTATACAGTTCTCTGTGATCTGAAGATCACATTTTTGTATTTCAGAAGGGCTGTCTGAAGAATCAGTCCTACTACACCACAGGAAACTACTTCTCCGATACCTACGGTAAGCATCATAAGCGGAATCGGAAGATTTACTCCGTATCCGAAGTGAAGTACGAATGGCACGATGACTGCATTGGAAACAATCGGCGGGATCGGCGCAAGAAAACGGTTGCAGCTGCGGAGTCTGTAAGTAAATACTGCTCCGATCAGTGTTGCGATGCTTCCGAAAATAATGTCTACAGGAATGGCACCGCCAAAGAGATTGGCAATGATACATCCCACAAATAACCCCGGAATCGCAGCCGGTGTAAAGAATGGCAGGATGGTCAGTGCTTCCGAAAAGCGAATCTGAATTTCGCCATAGCTGAGTGGTGCGAATAAAAGAGTCAGAACCACATAAATAGCTCCGATCACTGCTGCTTCTGCCAGAAACTGAGTACCTTTGTTTTTCATATTTGATTATCTCCTTTAGTATTTGTTTTACGAGTGGAAGGTTTCGAACACTCGGCTATCGAAGTATATCACTTTTCGGAAGTACGGTCAATGTCTTTGATAAGAGTTTTATTAACATTTTCCTCGTACAGACGCATCTGTATCTGCATAGGTGTTGGATCATCTGTTATTTTCATATGACCGAAATGATTGAAGAAGAAAAGTACCCCAAGTCCGATTCCTATGGAATAAGTGATTTCAAGAACAGTAAAATGACCGGAAGTCTGTCCTGTGACCTGGGTATAGATCTGCGAGAAGAGACCACCGACATCTACATCGTTATTAAATGTCATGATAGAGAAACCTGCACCGAAAAAGGCGGCAAGACCGACGAAAATAATCTTGCACCACTGCCAGACAAGTCCGGAACCGGGTTTGTTTTTAAAAGTGATGATAAAGTCGGCTTCTCCAATATTATTGATTTCAAGGTCCGGTTCTTTTTTTTTGATTTCGGAGATCAGATCCATAACAGACATTACATAACGTCCTGGTTTATCCGGGTCAAGATTTATAACCGGCATCACCCGGAGCCGATTCAGAATTTTACTGTTGCTGCAGGAAAGTTTTGCAATGTCCTGAAGATAAATGTGTGGATGGTTTATCTGGATATTCTGATCTAACTGTAAATAGAGAGTATCACTCATGGTATGTTATCCTTTCATTTTGGGCTTGAAGATCAGGCTTGCAAAATAAGAGAAGATCAAAGCTGCGGAGACTCCCACCGCGCAGGCGGTAAAGCCTCCCATAAAGAGTCCGATCAGTCCGTTTTTGTCAATGGATTCTTTCATTCCTTTCCACAGGATATTGCCAAAACCAAGCAGGGGAACAGAAGCGCCTGCTCCGGCAAATTCTGCAAATGGCTGATAGATTCCGACAGCGCTTAAAACAGAGCCTGTACATACCAGAAGTACCATGATCCGTCCGGGCATAAGCTTTGTCCTGTCCAGAAGAATCTGTACCAGGGCACAGATCAGTCCGCCTGTCCAGAATGCATTAAAATAGTCCATGTATTTTTCCTCCTGAAAAAATTTCTGTATCTACATCATATCCGGAACCCTGTACTGTTCTATTACAACAGCGTGTGCGATACCGGGAATTGGATCCCCCTCGTTGAAGCTTACCTTTGACAGAAGGGCACCTGTGGGAACAAAGAGAATCCTTTTCCATTTTTTTTGTATAATACCCGGAAGAATATAGCCTGCCAGAACAGAGGCGGCACATCCACATCCACTGCCGCCGGAATGTGTATCCTGAGTCTGAGGATCATAGATCAGCATACCGCAGTCCTGATGGACAGATGAGATATCAAATCCTTTTTCTGTGAGAAGGTCGAACAGGATTGTCTGTCCTACCATGCCCAGGTCACCGGTGAAGATGGCATCATAATCGGATGGTTTTCGGTGAAAATCCTGAAGATTTCGGGCTATGGTGTCGCAGGCAGCAGGAGCCATGCAAGCTCCCATATTGAGGGAATCCCTAAATCCAAAGTCAATCAGTCTTCCGGTGGTGATTCCTGTTATAACTGCACAGATATTGCGGTTACGGAGTGTGTTTAGTGTTTTGTTGTCCGGGCGTGGTGGCGGTTCATATCCAAGTATACAGGCTCCGGCACCGGTGACTGTCCAGGTAGCAGATAAGGGCCTTTGATTTCCATATCCCAGGGGAAAACGAAATTCTTTTTCTGCGCTGGCAAAGTGGCTGGAAGTTGCGCAGAGGATATATTTTCCGTACCCGCCGTCGATACACATTGAACCAAGGGAAAGAGACTCTCCCATAGTGGAGCATGCTCCGAAAAGACCGTAAAAAGGAATTTTCAGATCAGCGGTTCCGAAAGAAGAGGCTGATGTCTGAGCCAGCAGGTCGCCTGCAAAAAGAAGCTGTATATCGGAACAGGTGAGGCCGTTTTTTTTGATTGCCAGCAGAGCGGCCTGTTTTTGCAGAGTGCTTTCTGCAGCTTCCCAGGTATCTGTTCCAAACATGGGATCTTCACATATGGTATCAAAGTATGCGCCCAATGGCCCTTCTCCTTCTTTCCGGCTGACAACAGAAGCACAGCTCTGGATAAAGACAGGATTCTGAAATGAAATGCTGGATGTACCGCAGGTCATTTGTCTGTTCATAGGAAACCTCCTTGTATAATTGTATGATTCTTATGCAAAAACACCTCTCAGGATATGGATGCTGAATAGTTACGGGATCATTGTAAAAAGATAATAAATCACACCGAGAATCCATGAACTCAGGATTCCATAAAGAATTACGGGTCCTGCGATCGTAAATATTTTGCATCCGATGCCGAATACCTGTCCTTCTGCCTTATATTCGATCGCAGAGGAAGCTACGGAATTGGCAAAACCGGTGATCGGGACAAGGCTTCCGGCACCGCCGAATCTGCCGATTTTGGAATAAAGATTACATCCTGTGAGGATCACACTGAAAAGGATCAGGATAAGGGAACACCAGGAGCCGGCGGTATCTTTGTCCAGCCCAAGGTTATCTGCGTAATTTAAGATGACCTGTCCAACAACACAGATGACTCCGCCTGTGAAAAATGCTTTGCACATATTCAGTGGCAGGCTGTGGACAGGAGTGACTGCTTTTACGTATTCTTCATATTGTTTCTGTTTTTTCTGACTGAGATTATTGTCTGACATAATATAAAACCTTTCTGATTGAAAATCCGAAATTTTGGCACACTAGGTTACTGAGAACGGAGTAAAGAGTAATCGATTGCTGCTTTTTTGGCACTGATGTTAAAGATTAGCTGGAAATTATGGCAGCCATCCGTTATAATAGTAAATCAGTGCCCCGACAGTTTTGCCGGCGGCTATGCACAGGATTGTAAAAGAAAGACCTCTCTGGAATCTGCTTCTTCTGGCAAAGATAGGGAAAATATCTGCCATCTCTGCCAGGGCCATGATCCATCCACCAAGGAAAATCCCTGAAAAGAGCCCGTACAGAATCAGAAACGGGGTGCCGAACCGGATATTCCAGTGAAAAAGAAAGAACAGGTTTCCAAGTTCGGTTCCCCAGAATGTGATGTCTTCGTACAGCAATATATGATCTGCTGTGTGGGTAATTCCTGCATATCTGGGAATAATAGAAAGGCCGATCATAAGACCGGTTAGTCCTCCGGCAATAATAAAACCGGAACATAGTCCTGTAAATCCGAGAAAAATCTGCTCTAACATAAGTGCCTCCGATCCTGCCGACAACAAAAGAAGTTTCCGGGTAACTGTCCGGCAGTCTGTTATTGTGAAGCACCGGACAGATATATCTGTGATATGTATTATGGCAGAAATATAAAAATATATACACTGTCATTCATTTGTTGCTGAGAACAGAGTGAACAGTAACCCTGGTAATATATCCGGCAGCAAAAGAGTGTATGAATAACTGTACTTTTGGAGAGAGAGATAGTATAATGTTACTGTTCACACACCGCTATCCCGCGAGGTATTTTTGCATGAATGTGCCAAAATTCTGAGACATACAAGCCAAAATTCTATTGCCGCAGGCAATCTGGAATGAATTTTGGCTAAGTTACTGAGAACGGAGTGAACAGTAACAGTATAATGACTGTATTATCTGACACTCTAGTACATCGTTTTCGAAATAACTATACCACTCACTTGTCTGCGAATCCGATTGCACAGGTCTAAAAGCCTCAGCGTAGCCCGCTACGCCTGCGTTTTTATACCAGCACACTCGAATCCGCATCCTACGCGATTGGTATAGTTATTTACGAAACGATGTACTAGTGTGCCGACAAGTTGATTCTTGAAACAATCTTGCAGGATAAATTTTCTTATTTCAAGGCGGAGGAAGGAGGCGTAGCGGTGGCTACGGCGACCGACGACAACGCGGAAATAAGAAATTTAGACGCAAGATTGTTCGAGAAATCAACTTGTTGGCACACTAGAGCGTGTCTGAAAAATAAAAATTGCACAAAACGCATGTTTTATTTCCCTTTTTCATGATAAAATAAAGAAAAAGGGGTGTTCACTATGTTGAGACGATATGAGTTGACTGATGAAGAATGGCTTCGCATTGAACCTTTATTACCTCCTGAAAATACTGGAAAACAAGGACGTCCAAGGAAAGACAATCGTATCATTATGAATGGAATTGTATGGCTTGCACGTAGTGGGGCACCTTGGCGCGATCTTCCTGAACGTTATGGTTCATGGAAAACTGTCTATAGCCGATTCCGAAAATGGATCGATGATGGTATCCTTGATAATATTTTCCGTATTTTAAGTCTTGAAGCAGAATTGGAAGAATTATCCATTGATGCTTCTATTATCCAGGCGCACCAAAGATAGTGCCGGTGCAAAAAAAGGGGGCCTTCAAATGAAATCGGGCATAGTCGTGGAGGAGCCAAGACCAAAATCCATGCGGTAGTAGATGCCTATGGATATCCAGTTTATTTAATGATCAGTGAGGGACAGCGTAATGATATCAATTATGCAATCCCTTTGCTCGATCAAATTGAAATAAACGGAAGCAATGTGTTAGCTGACCGAGGATATGACAGTAATAAATTGCTTGATTATGTGTACGCACGCGGTGGAGAGCCAACCATTCCATCCCGAAAGGGAGCTAAATTTGAACGTCATTGTGATTGGTGGTTATACAAAGAACGCCATTTAGTAGAAAAGTATTTTCTGAAATTAAAAGCATTCCGACGAATCGCTACACGTTATGACAAATTAGCTGCAACCTACTTGGGATTTATTTGTATCGCCTCAATATTAATTTGGTTAAAATAAACAATTTAAAATGTTTTTCAGACACGCTCTAGGAACTGATCGGAAAATTCGACAGAATGAAAACGTCAAAAGAAACATAATAAATTATAATAAATATAGAAAGATTGAGGAATGAAATCTGTGAATCAGAATATAATAGAGAAATTTAATGATCTGCTGGGAGAAGAGAAAGTAAAAGTGGATGAACCCATGAAACGTCATACCACATTTCGGATTGGCGGTCCGGCAGATTACTTTTTGCTTCCGTCTTCTGAGGAAGAACTGAGCGGGATTCTGAAGATATGCAAAAATGAAGAACTGCCATATTTCATTCTTGGAAATGGAAGTAATCTTCTGGTAAGCGATGAAGGATACAGGGGTGTCATTATTCAGCTTTACAGAAATTATGGTGATATTACAGTAAAAGGAAATGAAATCCATGCAACAGCAGGAGCTCTGCTGTCACAGATCGCGGTGGCAGCCAAAAATGCGTCGCTGACAGGATTTGAGTTCGCCGGAGGAATTCCCGGCACATTAGGCGGTGCAGTTGTCATGAATGCAGGTGCCTATGGCGGTGAAATGAAAGATGTGCTGAAAGAAGTAACTGTTATGACAGCTGCAGGAGAAATTCTCGTACTTCCGGCAGAGAAGCTGGAAATGGGATATCGCACAAGTCTTGTGAAAACAAAAGGATATCTGGTGTTGAGCGCAGTGATCGTTCTTGAACAGGGGAATCAGGAAGCCATAAAAGCAAGAATGAAAGAACTGACAGAACAGAGAGTAAGCAAACAGCCTCTTGAATTTCCAAGTGCGGGAAGCACATTCAAACGTCCTGAAGGGTATTTTGCCGGAAAGCTGATCATGGATGCAGGGCTGAGAGGATATCAGACAGGCGGTGCACAGGTTTCCGAGAAGCACTGTGGGTTTGTGATCAATAAAGATAATGCAACTGCAGCAGATGTGTGCAGACTGCTCAGAGATGTACAGGATAAAGTAAAAGAACAGTTTGGCGTAACTCTTGAACCGGAAGTGAAATTCCTTGGGAAGTTTTGATCTGACTGAATCGAAAAAGTACTGTGAACAGAGTGCAAAGACCAATGAGCAACAGATGAGATTAAGAAGTGACGGGAGATAGAAAATGCGTTTTGTAATAGTTACAGGAGTATCGGGAGCAGGAAAAACATCTGCATTGAAAATGCTGGAGGATGCGAAGTATTTTTGTGTAGACAATCTGCCGATCCCTTTACTGGAGAAATTTGCATCACTGATGCCTGAGATACATGGAGAAGATGTGCAGAATGTTGCACTGGGGATCGATGCAAGAAGCGGGCGTTCTCTGGATGAGCTGGAGATTGTACTGGACAGAATGAAAAAGGCAGGGTATGATTTTGAAATCCTGTTTCTGGATGCGCAGGACAGTGTTCTGGTCAAACGTTATAAAGAAACCCGCAGAAGTCATCCTCTTGCAATGGGGGGAAGAGTGGATGATGGAATCCGGATGGAAAGAGAGAAGATGCGTTTTCTGAAAGAGCGTGCGGATTATATCATTGATACCAGCAATCTTCTGACAAGAGAACTGAAACAGGAGATCGACAGGATATTTGTAGATAATCAGGATTTCTGCAATATGATGATTTCTGTACTGTCATTTGGATTTAAATATGGAATACCGGCAGATGCGGATCTCGTGTTTGACGTGCGTTTCCTGCCGAATCCATACTATGTGGACGAACTCAGACCGCTGACAGGGCTGGATGACAGGGTTTTTAATTATGTAATGGATTGTGATATAGCCAGGGCATTTGCGGATAAACTGGAAGATATGATCAATTTCCTTATTCCGAATTATGTGAAAGAGGGAAAGACAAATCTGGTGATCGCAATTGGATGTACAGGCGGCAAGCATCGTTCCGTCACGCTGGCAAGAGAACTTTATTCCAGATTGTCTGGAAATACAAAATACGGATTCAGGCTGGAACACAGAGATGCACAGAAAGACCGACTGGTCAGAAAACAGGAAGGATGATAAAGGAGAGATGTCTTTTTCAGGGATGGTGAAGGAAGAACTTTCCAGACAGATTGGATTGGCCAGACATTGCAAAATGGCAGAATTGGCTGCGATTTTATGTTCCTGTGGGAAAATGGAATGTTTTTCAGGGGACAGTAAACTGAAAATCCAGACGGAAAATGAAGCAGTTGCAAGAAAGTGCTTTACATTATTGCAAAAAACATTTAATATAGAAACAAAGATATTTGTACGTGAGAACAGTCACCTGAAACGGGTGAAGGTATATACAATAGAAATAACTGATCCCGAAGAAATCCAGGTAATTTTTCAGGCACTGCGGCTTGTCACGAACAGTATCGACCAGGGTACGCTTGTATTGTCGGATATGCTGGTGGTACAGCAGAATTGCTGCAAACGGGCGTTTATCAGGGGAGCTTTTTTAGCATCCGGTTCAATCAGTGATCCTGAGAAGGGGTATCATTTTGAGATTGTATGTTCTGATGCAAAAAGAGCAGAGCAGCTACAGACGATCATCCGCAGTTTTTCGGTAGATGCCAAAATCGTACAGCGTAAGAAATCACATGTGGTCTATGTGAAAGAAGGTGCGCAGATTGTTGACATGCTTGCTGTTATGGAAGCTAATGTGGCATTGATGGACCTGGAGAACATCCGCATACTGAAGGAAATGAGAAATTCAGTAAACAGAAAAGTAAACTGTGAAACTGCGAATATTAATAAAACCGTAAATGCAGCCGTCAAGCAGATGGAGGATATTAAGCTGGTCCGGCAGAAAATAGGATTTGAGCAGCTTAATGAAGGACTTGCACAGGTTGCTGAACTTCGGATGCAGTATCCGGAAGCTACACTAAAAGAATTAGGAATGATGTTAAGCCCGCAGGTGGGCAAATCGGGAGTCAATCACAGACTGAGAAAGCTGAGTGCAATGGCTGACGAACTGCGGGAGAAACAAGGAGGAGAATTATTATGATCAAAAAACCAATCACCATCAATTTATCCACAGGTCTGGAAGCGCGTCCGGTGGCACAGTTGGTACAGGTAGCTAGTCAGTTCAACAGTGAGATTTATGTAGAGATTGGAAAGAAGCGCGTGAATGCAAAGAGCATTATGGGTATGATGACGCTTGGGCTTGATGCAGGGGAAGAAATTACTTTATCTGCAAATGGTGAGGATGAGGAAGCTGCTATGGCAGGTATTGAGCAGTACTTAAGTAATCAGTGATCAAATAGTATTCAGGATAGAACACATCCGGAAGGGAAGACCGCTTTTCGGATGTGTTTTGTCGTGTATACGACAGCAATGTTACTGTGAACAAAGTGAACAGTAACACAGCAATCAATTTCATTGCCATAACAATAACATTAGATTGACCATAAAGATAAAACAGGGTATAATGAGCGAAAAGAGTAGAAATGAGGAGCGTAACAAATGTCAAAATTTCTGAAATTTATTGTACATTTTATAGTGATATGCACCATTGTCTGTGTTGTCGGGCTGGCAGTTCCGCCGTTTTTGGGAATTACGACAGAGATTATGGATGATTCCGGCAAAGAAACGAATCTGCCCATGGGATCGGTTACTTATGCAATTCCGGTAAAAATCAAAGAGGCAGCGGTTGGTGATTCTATTCTGTATCAGACTGATTCTAAAGCATACCGTTATATGATTACGGAAATGGATAAAAAGAATCATATTTTTAAGGTGATAGATTCCAGTGACAAAGATGCAGAACCTGTTGCCGTTGAGGTGAAGGATTACATACCGAAGGTTGTGATCACAGTAGGATATGCAGGATATCTCCTTCTTGCAACAGAAAGCATAGAGGGACTTATTATTCTCGGACTTGCCGTCCTTTTCCTGGTAATTCTGTATATAGTTGCGGAACTTCTGAAAAAAGAACCGCAGGATGATTATGATGAAACAGATACAGAACCCGGATATGTTAAGAGCAAGAAGGAACTTAAGAGAGAAGAGAAGGCAAGAGAGAAGCGTTATAAAGAAGAGGAACGCCAGATTAAGAAAGAGGAAAGGGCACGCAGGAAAGGAAAGGCTCCGGAACGAAAGAAAATTAAAACAGGCGGTTTTGTGGATGAAATCTATGAAGATGAGTTGGAACCTGTGAAGCCTGCGCAGCCGGAAACAATTCAGACTGCGACAAGCGAAGCCCATGAACTTCTCAGAAAAGAGATTGCAGCAGCTACGGCGGATGTACCGGTAAAGCAGGAAGAATCTGTACAGACGAAACCGGATGCAGGTGATATACATATGGAGCCTGTTTCCGGAAAGACAGAAGTGATTGTGCCCCAGGTAAAAGAGCAGCTGAAACAGATGATGAATGCTTCGGACAGAAAACCGGTAGAAGCAGAGGAAACAGAAGGAAACGCACAGGAAGAAATCAGGCGTATGGTAATTCCGACATGGTCGGCAGCACAGATTGCCGAGACAGCCAGAAGTCAGGGCGATGCGCCGGATATTGTGAGAGACGATGTTACAAAGGTTACATTATTTGATTATTCCGATATCATTGCGGATGAGAAGCCGGTCTATCCGCAGAAACAGACTGCTGAAGAATAAAATAAGAGATTGAAAAAATATGACGATGAAAAGAACGTGTTTCTTCCTATATATATAATATAGAAGGAACACGTTCTTTTTACTGCAGACAATCCGATCTCCATCATATCGTGAAGTCCTGCGTCAGCAGACCTGCAGATATCGGCCTTGTCGTTCACTATTCCGTAATGTTTCTATATAATAAAGCCACTAGTGTGTCGACACAAATTGATTCTTTTTTGTTTCGACATACAAGCCCAAATTCAATAAAAAATTGTACGGAATCAAGTACAAAAAAATATCAAAAAAAGTGAAAAAAACACTTGCATTTTTCTGAGAGGTCGTGTATACTCTCAATTGTTGTGACATTGATAGCAATGAAGCGCGAGGTTGCTGCCACAGAGATGGCAGGTTTTCCGTGGAGCGAATGTCAAGTTTGAAAACTGACGACAAGTCACTGTACAAGTTCAGAAGACCATCCAGGGATGGCGTGTGTGGTAAAAAATCGAAAGACACACACGGAGATGTGTACAGTCGCCGCTTGTCGTACTGCTTGAAAAGTACGAATAGGAGGAGACTTTTTTTATGGCAAATCAGGTAATGAGAATCACATTAAAGGCTTATGATCATCAGTTAGTAGATGCATCAGCAGCAAAAATCATCGAGACTGTTAAAAAGAACGGAGCAATGGTAAGCGGACCGGTTCCACTTCCAACTAAGAAAGAGGTTGTTACAATCTTAAGAGCCGTTCATAAATACAAAGATTCCAGAGAACAGTTCGAACAGAGAACTCATAAGAGACTGATCGATATCCTTACACCAACACAGAAGACAGTAGATGCTCTGTCAAGACTGGAAATGCCAGCAGGTGTTAACATCGATATCAAGATGAAGACTAAATAATTAGTCATCAACCCCAATTTGATAATGCTATAAGCATTAAGCTATTTACTATATGATTGCCGGTAATCGGTAATCCGCTATAAGGAGGAAGAAAGAATGAAGAAAGCTATTTTAGCTACTAAAGTCGGAATGACTCAGATCTTCAATGAAGACGGCCAGTTGATTCCGGTAACAGTTTTACAGGCTGGTCCTTGTGTCGTAACTCAGGTTAAGACAGAAGAGAACGATGGATACGAAGCAGTTCAGGTTGGATTCGGAGACATCAGAGAAAGCCTTGTTAACAAACCGGAAAAAGGACACTTTGACAAAGCTGGCGTTGCAGTAAAGAGATTCGTTAAAGAGTTCAGATTTGATAACGCTGCTGAATATACAGTAGGACAGGAAATTAAAGCTGATATCTTTGCAGACGGCGATCACATTGATGCAACAGCTGTTTCCAAAGGTAAAGGTTTCCAGGGTGCGATCAAGAGACATGGTCAGTCAAGAGGACCTATGGCTCACGGTTCCAAATATCACCGTCATGCAGGTTCCAATGGTGCTTGTTCTGATCCGAGCAAGGTATTCAAAGGAAAACACATGCCAGGTCATATGGGAAATGTTCAGGTTACTGTACAGAACCTTGAGATCGTACGCGTAGATACAGAAAATAACTTACTGTTAGTTAAAGGTGCTGTTCCAGGACCTAAGAAATCTTTGGTTACTATCAAAGAGACAGTAAAGTCCTTATAATAAGAAAGGAGGAGCACACAAATGGCAAACGTAACTGTTTATAATATGGAAGGCAACGAAGTTGGAACAATGGAACTGAATGATGCAGTATTCGGCGTAGAAGTCAATGAGCATCTTGTTCACCTTGCTGTTGTTCGTCAGCTTGCAAATAATCGCCAGGGTACTCAGAAAGCTAAAACACGTTCTGAAGTAAGCGGCGGCGGAAGAAAACCGTGGAGACAGAAAGGAACAGGTCATGCTAGACAGGGTTCCATCCGTGCACCACAGTGGACTGGCGGCGGTGTTGTATTCGCTCCGGTACCAAGAGATTATGAAGTAAAAATGAACAAGAAAGAAAGAAGAGCTGCTTTAAAATCTGCTCTGACTTCCAAAGTTCAGGACAATAAATTAGTAGTTGTTGATGCTCTTACATTAGCAGATGTTAAGACAAAGGAAATGCAGAAAGTTCTTACAAACCTGAAAGCTGAGAAAGCTCTGGTTATCACAGCAACAGATGACAAGAACGTAATCCTTTCCGCAAGAAACATCACTGATGTTCAGACTGCAACTCCAAGTACTATCAACGTATACGATGTTATGAACCACAACACCGTAATCGTAACCAAAGATGCTGTAGCATCCATCGAGGAGGTATATGCATAATGGCTGATATCAAGTACTATGACGTAATCAAGAAACCAGTGATTACAGAAAAATCTATGAATGCAATGGCTGAAAAGAAATACACTTTCTTAGTTCATCCGGAAGCAAACAAATCTCAGATTAAAGAAGCTGTAGAGAAAATGTTCGAAGGAACAAAAGTAAAGAGCGTTAACACCATGAATATGGATGGAAAGAAAAAACGCCGTGGTATGACAGTTGGAACAACTGCTAAAACCAAAAAAGCTATCGTAGCTCTGACAGAAGACAGCAAAGATATCGAAATCTTCGAAGGACTTTAATTGATAGCCCATGCGGTACGAGTGCCACTTCGGAAGCTTTGCTTCTTATGAATCTTCGGCACTCTGATTATCGCGAGTATACGCATTCAAAAGCGTGAGGACAAATTTGAAAGGAGAACAAAAATGGGAATCAAAAGTTATAACCCATATACACCGTCTAGAAGACATATGACTGGTTCCGATTTCTCAGAGATTACAAAATCTACACCAGAGAAATCTCTTACCGTGTCTTTAAAGAAAAACGCTGGACGTAACAACCAGGGTAAGATTACAGTTAGACACCGCGGAGGCGGAAGCAGAAGAAAATACAGAATCATCGACTTCAAGAGAAGAAAAGATGGAATCCCTGCAACAGTAGTTTCCATCGAGTATGATCCAAACAGAACAGCAAACATCGCTTTAATCTCTTATGTAGATGGCGAGAAAGCATATATCCTCGCACCGGAAGGCTTAAAAGTAGGTCAGAAAATCATGAACGGAGCTGATGCAGAAGTTCGTGTTGGTAACTGCTTACCATTAGAGCTTATCCCGGTTGGTACTATGGTACACAACATTGAGCTTCATCCTGGAAAGGGCGGACAGATGGTTCGTTCTGCTGGAAACGGCGCTCAGTTAATGGCTAAAGAAGGCAAATACGCAACACTGCGTCTGCCATCTGGTGAAATGAGAATGGTTCCGATCGTATGCCGCGCATCTGTAGGCGTTGTCGGAAACGGAGATCACAACCTGATTAACATCGGTAAAGCCGGACGTAAACGTAACATGGGTATCAGACCTACTGTTCGTGGTTCCGTAATGAACCCGAATGACCATCCACATGGTGGTGGTGAAGGAAAGACCGGTATCGGTCGTCCAGGTCCATGTACTCCATGGGGAAAACCTGCTCTTGGTCTGAAGACAAGAAAGAAAAACAAACCGTCCAACAAGCTCATCGTAAGAAGACGCGATGGAAAAGCATTATCGAAATAATAAGGAGGATTAAGCATGTCTCGTTCACTGAAAAAAGGACCTTTTGCAGATGCCAGCTTACTTAAAAAAGTAGACGCATTAAACGCTGCAAATGACAAATCCGTTATCAAAACCTGGTCACGCCGTTCTACAATCTTCCCGTCCTTCGTAGGACACACAATCGCTGTCCATGACGGAAGAAAACACGTGCCGGTATATGTAACAGAAGATATGGTTGGCCACAAACTCGGTGAGTTCGTTGCAACCAGAACTTACAGAGGACACGGAAAAGACGAAAAGAAATCCGGTGTTCGCTAGTATTTGACTTTATATTCTGTCTGCTGCCTACAAGACAGCGGACAGGTTAACCTGATATTGAGAGAAAGAGGAAAGGAGGCACTTTAAAATGGCAAAGGGACATAGAAGCCAGATAAAAAGAGCCAGAAATGAGAGTAATAGAGAGACAAGACCGTCTGCAAAATTATCTTATGCAAGAATTTCTGTTCAGAAAGCCTGCTACGTGTTAGATGTAATCCGCGGTAAAGATGTGCAGACAGCACTTGGTATCTTAACATACAACCCAAGATACGCTTCCAGCGTTATCAAGAAACTTCTTGAGTCAGCAATTGCAAATGCTGAAAACAACAACGGAATGAATGCAGACAACCTCTACGTTGCAGCCTGCTATGCAGATAAAGGACCTACAATGAAGAGAATTCAGCCAAGAGCACAGGGTAGAGCTTACAGAATCGAGAAGAGAACAAGCCATATCACCATCGTGCTGGATGAAAGATAAGGAGGAAAAGCATGGGACAGAAAGTTAACCCACATGGCCTTAGAGTCGGTGTTATCAAGGATTGGGATTCAAGATGGTATGCTGATGCAGACTTCGCTGATTACCTGGTAGAAGACTACAACATCAGAACATTCCTTAAAAAGAAATTATACAGCGCAGGTGTTTCCAAGATCGAGATCGAGAGAGCATCTGACAGAGTTAAGATCATCATCTACACAGCTAAACCTGGTATCGTAATCGGTAAAGGCGGAGCTGAGATCGAAAAAGTTAAAGCTGAATTAAAGAAATTCACAGACAAGAAACTTATCGTAGATATCAAAGAAGTAAAGAGACCAGACAAAGACGCTCAGTTAGTAGCAGAGAATATCGCACTTCAGCTTGAGAACCGTATCTCTTTCAGACGTGCTATGAAATCTACAATGCAGAGAACAATGAAGGCCGGAGCTAAAGGTATCAAAACATCCGTATCCGGACGTCTTGGCGGTGCTGATATGGCTCGTACAGAGTTCTACAGCGAAGGAACTATTCCGCTTCAGACACTTCGTGCAGATATTGACTATGGATTCGCAGAAGCAGACACAACATACGGCAAAGTTGGCGTAAAAGCTTGGGTCTACAATGGCGAAGTACTTCCAACAAAAGGAACTAAGGAAGGGAGCGATAAATAATGTTAATGCCAAAAAGAGTAAAACGTCGTAAACAATTCCGTGGCTCCATGAGAGGAAAAGCCCTTAGAGGTAATAAGATCAATTATGGTGAATTCGGACTTGTTGCAACCGAACCGTGTTGGATCCGTTCCAACCAGATCGAAGCAGCCCGTGTTGCTATGACTCGTTATATCAAACGTGGTGGTCAGGTTTGGATCAAGATTTTCCCAGATAAACCAGTAACAGCGAAACCAGCAGAAACACGAATGGGTTCCGGAAAAGGTGCTCTCGAATACTGGGTAGCAGTTGTTAAGCCAGGACGTGTAATGTTCGAAATCGCAGGCGTTTCCGAGGAAATCGCTCGTGAAGCATTACGTCTTGCGATGCACAAGTTACCATGTAAATGTAAAATCGTTTCTCGTGCAGACTTAGAAGGCGGTGATAACAGTGAAAATTAATAAATTCGTGGAAGATTTAAAGGCAAAATCAGCTGCAGAATTAAATGAAGAATTAGTAGCTGCTAAAAAAGAACTTTTCAATCTGAGATTTCAGAATGCAACTAATCAATTAGAGAATACAAGCCGCATTAAAGAGGTTCGCAAGAACATTGCAAGAATCCAGACAGTAATTACTGAGCAGGCTAACGCTTCCAAATAATAGGAGGAAACTATCGTGGAAAGAAATCTGAGAAAAACCCGCGTGGGTAAGGTTGTCAGCAATAAGATGGACAAGACCATTGTAGTTGCTATTGAAGACCATGTAAAACATCCTCTTTACAAAAAGATCGTGAAGAGAACATATAAATTAAAAGCTCATGACGAAAACAATGAGTGCAATATCGGTGATACCGTAAAAGTTATGGAAACCAGACCGTTATCCAAGGATAAAAGATGGAGACTGGTTGAAATCGTAGAGAAAGTTAAATAAGGAGGAAACCAGTATGATCCAGCAGGAAACTAGACTGAAAGTTGCCGACAACACTGGTGCAAAAGAAATCCTTTGTATTCGTGTTATGGGCGGCTCTACAAGAAGATATGCAAGCATTGGCGATACAATCGTTGCTACTGTTAAAGATGCAACACCAGGCGGCGTTGTTAAAAAAGGTGACGTTGTAAAAGCTGTTGTAGTTAGAACTAAAAAAGGCGCTCGTCGTAAAGACGGATCTTACATCCGTTTCGATGAAAATGCTGCCGTAATCATTAAAGACGACTTAACTCCGAGAGGAACACGTATCTTTGGACCAGTTGCCAGAGAGCTTCGTGAAAAGAAATTCATGAAGATCGTTTCCTTAGCTCCGGAAGTATTATAGGAGGGTGCCTAATGTCAGCTATGAAAATTAAAAAAGGTGATACTGTAAAAGTTATCGCTGGTAAAGATAATGGCAAAGAGGGTAAAGTCCTTGCAGTTAACGCAAAAGACAATACCGTTGTTGTTGAGAATATCAACAAAGTTACAAAACACAGCAAACCATCTGCTGCAAATCAGCAGGGCGGAATCATTACAAAAGAAGCTCCACTGCACATCTCCAACGTTATGCTGGTTGTTGATGGACAGGCTACAAGAGTAGGATTCCAGATGGACGGCGACAAAAAAGTCCGCGTTGCTAAAAAGACCGGTAAGGTTATCGATTAATTAAGAGAGGAGGCATGACAAGTGAGTAGATTAAAAGAAATGTACAAAAATGAGATCATGGATGCCATGACCAAAAAATTTGGATACAAAAATGTTATGGAAGTGCCAAAACTCGACAAGATCGTAATCAATATGGGTGTTGGTGAAGCCAAAGAAAACGCTAAGCTTCTTGATGCTGCAATCGCAGATATGGAACTTATCACAGGACAGAAAGCAATCGCTACTAAAGCTAAAAAATCTGTCGCTAACTTTAAAATCAGAGAGGGTATGCCGATCGGTTGTAAAGTTACATTAAGAGGAGAAAAAATGTACGAGTTCGCTGATCGTCTGATCAACCTTGCACTTCCTCGTGTACGTGACTTCCGTGGTGTTAACCCGAACGCATTCGATGGTCGTGGAAACTACGCTCTGGGTATCAAAGAGCAGCTGATCTTCCCGGAAGTTGAATATGACAAAGTTGACAAAGTAAGAGGTATGGACATCATCTTCGTTACTACAGCTAAGACTGATGAAGAAGCTCGTGAATTACTGACATTATTCAATATGCCGTTTGCAAAATAATAGGAGGAACGATTCATGGCTAAAACAGCAATGAAAATCAAACAGCAGCGTAAACAGAAATTCTCCACAAGAGAATATACACGTTGCAATATTTGTGGACGTCCACATTCTGTTTTAAGAAAGTACGGAATCTGCAGAATCTGCTTCCGTGAATTAGCTTACAAGGGACAGATCCCGGGTGTTAAGAAGGCTTCCTGGTAGGAACCGGATTTAAATAAAATAAACGATCGGCTGATTTATCAGTCCGATCATATGTCCAAACGAGATTTATGATAAAACAGGTAACAATGTAAACAATTAATATATATGCACATGTAAAGTCTGAATAACAGGAGGAAACTAACATGACAATGAGCGATCCAATCGCAGATATGCTTACAAGAATCCGTAACGCAAACACTGCAAAACATGACACAGTAGATGTTCCGGCATCCAAAATGAAAACTGCAATTGCTAACATCCTTGTTGATGAAGGATATATTGCAAAATATGATTTAGTTGAAGACGGAGTTGTTAAAACTCTTCATATCACACTGAAATACGGTGAAGACAAAAACGAAAAAATCATCACTGGTTTAAAGAGAATCTCCAAACCTGGTCTTCGTATCTACGCAGGTAAGGATCAGCTTCCAAAAGTTCTTGGTGGACTTGGAATCGCAATTCTTTCTACAAACAAAGGTGTTATTACTGATAAAGAAGCTCGTAAACTTCAGGTTGGCGGCGAAGTATTAGCATTCGTTTGGTAATTTGAACCAAGATTTTTTATAGAGAACAAACTGAAAACAGAGAGGATGAAACATCCTCTCCGATAATCTAAGTAAGGAGGACAAACATATGTCACGAATTGGTAGACTTCCGGTTGCTATTCCTGCAGGCGTAGAAGTAACTGTCGCTGAAGGCAACGTAGTAACTGTAAAAGGACCAAAAGGAACTCTCGAAAGAGCACTTCCTACAGAAATGGAAATCAAAGTTGAAGATGGTCATGTAGTAGTATCCAGACCAAACGACTTAAAGAAAATGAAATCTCTTCACGGTTTAACAAGAAGCTTGATCCACAACATGGTTGTTGGTGTAAGCGAAGGCTATACAAAAGAGCTTGAAGTTAACGGTGTAGGTTATAAAGCAGCAAAACAGGGCAAAAAGCTTGTGCTTAGCCTTGGATATTCTCATCCGGTAGAAATGGAAGATCCAGACGGAATCGAAACCAAAGTAGATGGTAACAAGATTATCGTATCCGGTATCAGCAAAGAAAAAGTCGGCCAGTTTGCAGCTGAGATCAGAGACAAGAGAAGACCTGAGCCATACAAAGGTAAAGGTATTAAGTATGTTGATGAAGTTATCAGACGTAAAGTTGGTAAGACTGGTAAGAAATAATTCAGGAGGGTGAGAAAATGGTAAATAAGGCATCTAGAGCGAAAATTCGTGAGAATAAGCATAGAAGATTACGTCATCATTTAAACGGAACTGCAACAACACCACGTTTAGCAGTATTTCGTTCCAACAAGCATATTTATGCTCAGATCATTGATGACACTGTAGGAAAAACTTTAGTATCTGCTTCTACTCTTCAGAAAGAAGTAAGAGCTGAGTTAGAGAACACTGATGATGTAGCAGCTGCTGCACATTTAGGAACCGTTATTGGTAAGAAAGCTGTTGAAGCTGGCATCGAAAGCGTTGTTTTCGACAGAGGAGGCTATATCTACCACGGTAAAGTTAAAGCACTGGCAGACGCAGCAAGAGAAGCTGGGCTGAAATTCTAATAAGGAGGAGCGAAACACATGAAACGTAATCTTATTGATGCTAGTCAGTTAGAATTAGAAGATAAAGTAGTATCAATCAAGCGTGTTACCAAGGTTGTTAAAGGTGGTCGTAACTTCCGTTTCACAGCTTTAGTTGTTGTAGGTGACGGCAACGGACACGTTGGTGCAGGTTTAGGTAAAGCAGCCGAAATTCCTGAAGCGATCCGCAAAGGAAAAGAGGATGCTATTAAGAAATTAGTAACAGTAGCAAGAGACGAAAACAACTCTATTACACATGACTTCGTTGGAAAATACGGAAGCGCTGAAATGCTTCTGAAGAGAGCTCCGGAAGGTACTGGAGTTATCGCCGGCGGTCCTGCCCGTGCGGTAATCGAGTTAGCTGGTATCAAAAACATCCGTACAAAATGTATGGGATCCAGAAACAAACAGAACGTTGTTCTTGCAACAATCGAAGGCTTAAGACAGTTAAAAACTCCGGAAGAAGTTGCTAGACTTCGCGGAAAATCTGTTGATGAGATTCTGGCTTAAGGAGGAAATACAAAAATGGCAAACACATTAAAAGTTACATTAGTAAAATCTCCTATTGGTGCAGTTCCGAAACACAAAAAAACTGTTGCAGCTATGGGTCTTACAAAAATGCACAAAACAGTTGAAATGCCGGATAACGCAGCAACAAGAGGAATGATTCAGCAGGTACAGCACCTGGTAAAGGTTGAAGAAGCTTAATTGCGATTTAACCAGAGAGAATTCTGATATGGATCTGATATGAACCTGTTATTCGCAGAGAATGGCAGGAGCATACAGAAACATATTCAGACACAATACAATCTGAACTTATAGATTTGAAATAATAATAAGGAGGTGCCAACATGGAATTATCAAACTTAAGACCAGCAGAAGGTTCTAAGCACAGCGATAACTTCAGAAGAGGCCGTGGACATGGTTCTGGAAACGGTAAAACAGCCGGTAAAGGACACAAAGGACAGTTAGCTCGTTCCGGTCACAAGAAACCGGGATTTGAAGGTGGTCAGATGCCTTTATACAGACGTCTGCCTAAGAGAGGATTCAAAAACAGAAATACAAAAGAGATTATTGCAATCAACGTTGACGTACTGAACCGTTTTGAAGATGGTGCAGAAGTTACAGCAGAAAGCTTACTTGCAAGCGGTGCAATCTCCAAGATCGCTGATGGCGTTAAAATTCTTGGAAACGGTGAGCTGACAAAGAAACTTAATGTCAAAGTAAATGCTGTCAGCGAGACTGCAAAATCAAAAATTGAAGCTGCTGGTGGTACAGTAGAGGTGATCTAATGTTTGAAACTCTTAAAAATGTTTTTAGAGTGAAAGAAATGAGACGCAAGCTGTTGTATCTGATATGGATGATTTTTATCATCCGTATCGGCTGCCAGATTCCGGTACCGGGAGTTGACAGTGATTTCTTCAAACAGTGGTTCAGCAGCAATGCCGGTGATGCATTCAATTTCTTTGATGCATTTACCGGTGGTTCATTTGAAAGAATGTCAATTTTCGCATTAAACATCACACCATATATTACATCTTCCATTATCATTCAGCTTCTTACTATTGCAATTCCGGCACTGGAAGAAATGCAGAGAGATGGTGAAGAGGGAAGAAAGAAGATGACTGCGATCACACGTTATGTGACCGTAGGTCTTGCTTTATTTGAGTCAATCGCAATGGCAATCGGATTCGGACGTCAGGGTATGATTCCGAATCTGGACTTCTTTAAAGGTGTTGTAGTTGTTGCCTGCCTTACAGCCGGTTCAGCTATGCTGATGTGGCTCGGTGAGCGTATTACGGAAAAAGGCGTTGGAAATGGTATTTCCATCGTACTTACCATTAATATCATTTCCAGAGTACCAAGCGACCTGACATTACTGTATGAGAACTTTATTAAAGGAAAAACAATTGCAAAGGGTACTCTTGCAGGACTGATCATTGCAGCCGTTATTCTTCTGGTAGTAGTTCTGGTACTTATCCTTAACGGAGCAGAGAGAAGAATTCCGGTTCAGTATTCCAAGAAAATGGTTGGAAGAAAGCTGATGGGCGGTCAGTCCACCAATATTCCGCTGAAGGTTAACACCGCCGGTGTTATCCCGGTAATCTTTGCATCCTCCATTATGTCTTTCCCGGCTGTCATTGCGCAGTTAACAGGAAAAGGTAATGGTACAGGAATCGGAAGTGAGATTATTCGTGGTCTTTCTTCCAATAACTGGTGTAATCCGAAACAGCTCCAGTATACATGGGGATTGATTCTTTACATCGTACTTTGTGTTTTCTTTGCATATTTCTACACTTCCATTACATTCAATCCTCTGGAAGTTGCAGATAATATCAAAAAGCAGGGTGGATTTATTCCGGGTATTCGTCCTGGAAAACCTACGTCAGACTATTTGACTAATATCTTAAATTATATTATATTTATAGGTGCAGTAGGTCTTATCATTGTGTGCGTGATTCCGTTCATCTTTAATGGTGTATTCGGAGCGAATGTTTCATTCGGTGGTACATCTATCATCATTATTGTTGGTGTTATCCTCGAAACTGTGAAACAGATTGAGTCACAGCTTCTCGTACGTAATTACAAAGGCTTTCTGAACAATTAAAAATGAGAGGTTGTGGTGCATGGCATCACAGCCTTGATTTGCTAAAAAAGAAAACGGAGGGTATAACTTATGAAAATCATTATGTTGGGTGCACCGGGGGCAGGAAAAGGAACTCAGGCGAAGAAAATTGCTGCGAAATATCAGATTCCGCATATTTCTACCGGAGATATTTTCCGCGCAAACATCAAAAATGGAACAGAACTGGGTAAAAAAGCAAAAACTTATATGGATCAGGGACTTCTCGTACCTGATGAACTGACCTGTGATCTGGTTGTGGACAGAATACAACAGCCGGATGCAGCAAATGGTTATGTGCTGGATGGTTTTCCAAGAACAATTCCTCAGGCAGAGTGCTTAACAGAGGCTCTGAACAAACTGGGAAGTAAAGTTGATTATGCAATCGATGTGGATGTTCCGGATTCCAATATTGTAAACCGTATGTCCGGAAGACGTGCCTGCCTGAAATGTGGTGCTACTTATCATGTTGTACATGCAGCACCGAAGGTTGAGGGCGTTTGTGATACCTGTGGAGAGAAACTGGTGCTTCGTGATGATGACCAGCCTGAAACAGTTCAGAAACGTCTTAACGTATATCATGAGCAGACACAGCCGCTGATCGATTATTATACTAAAGAGGGAATTTTAAAATCAGTGGATGGTACAAAAGATCTTGAAGAAGTATTTGCAGATATTGTTGCCATCCTGGGAGAGTAATTGGGTGTTTTTAAACACCATCTGGAGGTAAAATGTCGGTTTCTATCAAGACAGAACATGAAATTGAACTTATGAGGGAGGCAGGTCATCTGCTTGAAAAAGTGCATGATGGTCTGATCCCTTACATTAAACCGGGAGTGAGCACAAAGGAGATTGACCGTATCGGAGAACAGATGATACGTGATCTGGGATGCATCCCGAATTTCCTGAACTACGGAGGGTTTCCGGCGTCATTCTGTATCAGTCTGAATGATGAGGTAGTTCATGGGATCCCGTCTGAAGAGAAGATCATTCAGGAGGGAGATCTTGTAAAGATTGATGCCGGTCTTATTTATAAGGGGTATCATTCTGATGCAGCGAGGACTTATGCTGTCGGTGAAGTTTCACCGCAGGCACGTAAGCTGATGGATGTGACCAGAGAGTGTTTCTTTGAGGGACTCAAGGCCGCACGTGCGGGAAATCATCTGAATGATATTTCCAAGGCAATCGGTGCTCATGCTGCCAAATATCATTATGGGATTGTCCGCGACCTGGTTGGACATGGAATCGGCACTCACCTTCATGAGGATCCGCAGATCCCGAATTTTCCGCAGAAGCGAAGAGGAGTTCGTCTGATGCCGGGTATGACACTTGCTGTAGAGCCTATGATCAATCTGGGACGTGCAGATGTGGCATGGCTGGATGATGAGTGGACTGTTGTAACTATGGATGGTTCTCTTTCTGCTCATTATGAGAATACGATTCTTATTACAGACGGAGATCCGGAGATTCTGACTCTTACGAAATAATTGGACGACATACAGGAGGTTTAAAATGTCAAAAGCAGATGTAATCGAAGTGGAAGGCACTGTTCTGGAAAAGCTGCCTAATGCGATGTTTAAAGTGGAACTGGAGAACAAACATGTGGTGCTTGCACATATCAGTGGTAAGTTACGTATGAATTTTATTCGTATTCTTCCTGGAGATAAAGTTACGATTGAACTGTCTCCGTATGATCTGTCTAAGGGCAGGATTATCTGGAGAGATAAGTAAGAAATATTGGACTGCAGTTGGTGCAGTGATGAGAAAGAGAGCTGGAGGGATCTGGTTCTCTTTTTTTGTGCCAGAAGGGACGCATATAAAAATAATTCATTTCATGTGCGGTTTCGGCATCTAAGATATTCTAAGGTGAAAAAAATCTGCTAAAGGCATGAGCCGCCTTATCAAACTCGCTCCGTTGCAAACTTCGCTCAGACAGTGA
Source organism: Blautia wexlerae DSM 19850 (assembly GCF_025148125.1). NCBI lineage: Bacteria > Bacillati > Bacillota > Clostridia > Lachnospirales > Lachnospiraceae > Blautia > Blautia wexlerae. Next base: position 3,263,774 of record NZ_CP102267.1, on the reverse strand, counting down.
GGCAGTCGGCTCATAACGCAGATTTTTTTCGCCTAAGAATATCTAAGATGCCTGCAAATGCACATGAAATGAATTATTTTTATACGCTGTGTGTTGGCAGTGGGAAGGTTTAGCTGTGATTTTTCAAACATGCTCCAGAATAGATATTAAAACTAGCTACGCTGAGGCTTTTAGACCTGTGCAATCGGATTCGCAGACAAGTGAGTGGTATAGTTATTTCGAAAACGATGTACTAGTTTTTATAGATGGATGATTAGGCGGGAATGGGGGAGAAAATGAAAAAATGTGATTTTATTCAAAAAAGTGCTTGCATTTTATATTTTGGTGTGATAGTATATAAGCCGAACGCGTGAGTAGTATGTATTTGTGCGCTCAAAAAACTGCAGATTTTAATGAATTTACGGAAGGAGGATTTCCAGTGAAAGTAAGATCATCTGTAAAGCCGATCTGCGAAAAATGCAAGATCATTAAAAGAAAAGGATCTATCAGAGTAATCTGTGAGAATCCAAAACACAAACAGCGTCAGGGTTGATTGACGGTTTAAAGTTTGTATAACGTGCGGCTGCAGTGTGAGACGCCCGGAAGGGTTGTTCAGACTGTTAAGATAGTTTTAGCATGTATTGCCTAATACCGAGAGGCAACGTTGGCCCGTTGGCCGCAGTAATTCGGAAAGGCTGCTTTTCGCCAATTGCAGCTGGGTGTTTTACCGAGGCACCCCAATTAGGAACTGAGAAATAAGGAAGTGATGTGTCCGATACATCCCATTTCACCTTACTTGAGTGAGAGAATTCGCGAGGGTAAGTGATGTACAGGCATTAAGGACTTTCAAAGTAGAAGATGGAGGAAACAGTACATGGCTCGTATAGCTGGTGTAGACTTACCAAGAGAAAAACGTATTGAAATCGGTCTTACCTACATTTATGGTATTGGTAGACCAAGCGCAGACAAAATCCTTGCAAAGGCAGAGGTTAATCCTGACACACGTGTCAGAGATCTGACTGATGACGAAGTAAAGAGACTCAGCGCAGTTATTGATGAAACAATGACAGTAGAAGGTGACCTTCGTAGAGAAATCGCCCTCAACATTAAGAGACTGCAGGAAATCGGATGCTACAGAGGTATCCGTCATCGTAAAGGACTTCCGGTTCGTGGTCAGAAGACTAAGACCAACGCCAGAACACGTAAAGGTCCTAAGAGAACAGTAGCTAATAAGAAGAAATAAATAAAGCTTTAAACATCTGATAAGCGTAAGCTGATCTTATGAGGAAGCTTGCATGGACACTTGATGAATGACAAGCGAAGCGAGGAAATGAATTTAGTGGACATGGTGTTTCTTGTAACATATATTTGATTGATAAATAGGAAAGTGTAGGTTAGTTTTAAAATGGCTAAAGTGACTAAAAAAGCGACTGCAAAACGTCGTGTCAAGAAAAACGTTGAACACGGACAGGCACATATTCAGTCTTCTTTCAACAATACAATTGTTACTCTGACTGACAATGAAGGAAACGCTCTTTCATGGGCAAGTGCTGGTGGTCTTGGATTTAGAGGTTCAAGAAAATCTACTCCTTATGCAGCACAGATGGCAGCTGAGACTGCAACAAAAGCTGCACTTATTCATGGTTTAAAAACTGTAGATGTTATGGTAAAAGGACCAGGTTCTGGACGTGAAGCTGCAATCCGTGCCCTTCAGGCTTGCGGACTGGAAGTAACAAGCATCCGCGACGTAACTCCGGTACCACACAACGGTTGCCGCCCACCAAAACGCAGAAGAGTCTAATTGATTTAGAATATTAGGAGGTATTTGAGAAATGGCAGTAAATAGAGTGCCTGTTCTGAAAAGATGCAGATCCCTTGGCCTGGATCCGATTTATTTAGGAATTGATAAAAAATCCACAAGACAGTTAAAACGTGCAAATCGTAAAGTGTCTGAGTATGGTTTACAGTTAAGAGAAAAACAGAAAGCAAAATTCATCTACGGAGTTCTGGAAAAACCTTTCCACAACTACTACGACAAAGCTGACAGAATGCCTGGACAGACTGGTGCAAACCTTATGATCCTTCTTGAGAGCAGACTTGACAATGTAGTATTCCGTATGGGATTTGCAAGAACAAGAAAAGAAGCTCGTCAGATTGTTGACCACAAGCATGTACTTGTAAACGGAAAATGTGTAAACATTCCTTCCTACCTTGTAAAAGCCGGTGATCAGATCGAGATCAGAGAAAAATCCAAAGGTTCTGAAAGATACAAAGGTATCCTTGAAGTAACTGGCGGACGTCTTGTTCCGGAATGGATCGATGTAGATCAGGAGAACTTAAAAGGAACTGTAAAAGAACTTCCTAACAGAGAAGCAATCGATGTTCCTGTAAACGAGATGCTTATCGTCGAGTTGTACTCCAAATAATCCATAGGATTATATTATAGAAAATTACCTGGTAATATTTCTATTATTTATACGATTCAGTGGTTGATTATTATCTTCCGCTGAATTGTAGTATTTGAATGAATACCCCTCAAACTTTTATTAACCCAGAAGGAGGGAACCCTATAGTGTTTGATTTTAATAAACCTAAGATCGAGATTACCGAATTATCTGAAGATAAAAAATTTGGCAGATTCGTAGTTGAGCCTCTGGAAAGAGGATATGGAACTACACTTGGAAATTCTTTAAGAAGAATTATGCTGTCTTCCCTGCCGGGTGCAGCTGTAAGCCAGGTTAAAATTGATGGTGTGCTTCACGAATTCAGCTCCATTCCGGGCGTAAAAGAAGACGTGAGCGATATTATCATGAATCTGAAGAGCCTTGCTATTAAGAACCACAGCACAGACAATGAGCCGAAAACCGCATACATCGAATGTGAAGGAAAAGGTGTTGTAACTGCAGCTGATATCCAGGCTGATCAGGATATCGAGATCATGAATCCGGATCAGGTGATTGCTACTTTAAACGGTGGCAAGGACTGCAGACTTGCTATGGAGCTTACTATTACAAAAGGCCGCGGATATATCAGTGCTGATAAAGGTAAATCTGATGATATGCCGATCGGTGTACTTGCAGTTGATGCTATCTATACACCGGTAGACAGAGTCAACATGACTGTAGAGAATACACGTGTTGGTCAGGTAACCGATTATGATAAGCTGACACTGGATGTGTATACAAACGGTACACTTGATCCGGATGAGGCGGTAAGCCTTGCAGCAAAAGTATTAAGCGAGCACTTGAGCCTTTTCATTGACCTTTCCGAGAATGCAAAGACCGCTGAGGTTATGATCGAGAAAGAAGACAATGAGAAAGAAAAAGTCCTGGAAATGAGCATTGATGAACTTGAGTTATCTGTTCGTTCCTATAACTGCTTGAAGAGAGCCGGCATTAATACAGTTGAAGAATTATGTAACAAGACTTCTGATGATATGATGAAGGTTCGTAACCTTGGACGTAAATCATTAGAAGAAGTTCTTGCGAAACTGAAAGAGCTGGGCTTACAGCTTCAGCCTGCAGAAGAGTAAGAATTGATCAGGTTATTGGTTCTCTAAGGGAACAATAACCAGTTAGCAAAGAGATATTATACGGTGGGGATGCCTAAGCAGTCGGACAGTAAGACCGAACAAGCGTGCCCGGCTGTCCCACAGATGGAGGAAAATTAAATGGCAAAATATAGAAAATTAAGCAGAACATCTGACCAGAGAAAAGCATTACTGAGAAGCCAGGTAACAAGCCTTTTATATCATGGAAAAATTGTTACTACAGAAGCTAAAGCAAAAGAAATCCGTAAAATCGCAGAAGGCCTTGTAGCTATGGCTGTTCGTGAAAAAGATAACTTCGAAACTGTTACTGTAACTGCTAAAGTTGCTCGTAAAGATGCTGAAGGCAAGAGAGTAAAAGAAGTTGTTGACGGAAAGAAGAAAACTGTATACGATGAAGTACAGAAAGAGATCAAGAAAGATGCTCCTTCCAGACTTCACGCTCGTCGTCAGATGATGAAAGTTTTCTACCCGGTTAAAGAAGTACCTGCAAAGGGTGCCGGAAGAAAGAAAAACACTAAAGACGTAGATATGGTTGCTAAGATGTTCGATGAGATCGCTCCAAAATACGCTGACCGTAACGGTGGTTACACAAGAATCGTTAAGATCGGACCGCGTAAAGGCGATGCTGCAATGGAAGTACTGATCGAATTAGTATAATCCAGCCAGATTTTCGATTTTATATTTGTCCAGACGATGATAAGACTGCATATGTATGGTGTTCATGCCGTATATATGCAGTTTTTTTGTTATGCTATAGGAAATCACTTCCTTGTAACATAACCGTTTATTACCCTTGATTATTTGAGCCAGATAGCGTAAAATCGTAGAGTATATAAAAACCATATTGATGAAGAAGTGTTAAATAAGACATTGGAATGTTACAAAATACGAGAGCAAAAGATAAGCGAGGAATACAAATGACCGGCAGGAGATTGAAAAATTGAGGCAGAATACGAAAAAGAAACGATCAGGATTTGGTTATTTCATCAGGATGTTTTTGTTGTTGGTGGAATTACTGGCTGTTACACTGTTTCTGTGGGGAAATGATGCTTATTCCATATCTGCCACCACACCTGAATTTAAGTGGGAAAATTATAAAACGATCGCACATGCACTGGGAGGGATTGGTGATAAAACCTATCTGAATTCAAAAGAGAGTTTTCTGGCAGGCTATCAGATGGGGTGCAGGTTGTTTGAAGTTGATCTTGTGAAGACATCTGACAATGTATGGGTGTGCCGCCATAGCTGGTATCAGTCTCTTGGACAATGGGAAGGCGATGAAAAGAAAGTTCTGTCCTCAGAGGAATTCTTATCCCGGCCCATTTATGGAAAATATACTCCTATAACATTTGAAGATCTGCTGGTGCTGCTGAGCGATTATCCGGATACTTTTGTGATGCTGGATTCCAAGCAGTATTCTGTCCGTAATTATCAGAAGACGGTGGAGGACTATGCTGATTATATCGAACTTGCAGAAGCGGCAGGTGTTCCGGATGTGATGGGACAGATCATACCGGAAATCTATAATCAGGCAATGTTTGCCGGAACAGCACTGCTGTATGATTTTCCTGGATATATTTATTCTTTATGGCAGGAATACTCTATTAAAGAACTGACTGAAATTGCGGCATTTTGCAGAGAAAAGAATATTCAGGCAGCTACAGTCTACTATAAATACTGGTCAGAGGATGTGCAGAAGATTTTTGACAAAAAAGGAATCAGGTTATATATTTATACTGTGAATGACCTGAAGGAAGCACAATATTATATGCAAGAGGGTGCGGCAGGTGTATGCTCAGACTATCTGCAGGATACTATGTTTAACTGAGTTGTTCTGCCGGCATTATGAAATGATCATAGAGGATTATTATAGCTATAGCTGTTCCGGAATGAATAAGGGTAAAGATATCAGGAGCAAAAAGAATTTTAACAGGATATAGCAAGAATTCTCCCTCCTCTATAGGTGGTAGATGAATTGCAAATAAGAAAATGAACGGCAGTGGCGGGCGGAGAGAAATCGGTATCTCCCACTGACATGAGGCAAACCACAGTCAGTATGTTGTTGACACGTCAGACTCTGTGAAATTACCGACTGTGAGTTGAAACAAATAAGCGGCAATAACAAAGATTATATTTATAAAGGAAATTATCATACACAATGAAAATAAGAGTAATGATTGCTGTCTGTGCAGCAAAATTTGTAGGATACGTATGTAAGAAAATGGGAAGACAGGGTGTGACCTGGGCAGGAAAAGTGGCGATTAAGATCTGTCCGGACATTCTGGAACAGCTTTCCTCACAGGTACGAAAGGCTATTTTTGCAACCTGCGGTACAAATGGAAAGACAACTACCAACAATATGCTCTGTGCGGCACTGGAAGCGGAAGGACAGAAAGTAATCTGTAACCATACAGGTTCCAATATGCTCAATGGAGTTGTTGCCGCATTTGTGCTGGCTTCGAAATGGAATGGTAAAATTGATGCGGACTATGCATGCATTGAGGCCGATGAAGCATCCACCAGACATATTTTTCCGAGAATCAAACCGGACTATATGCTTCTGACAAATCTTTTCCGCGACCAGCTTGACAGATACGGAGAGATTGATATCACTATGAACATTCTGGAAGAAATGATGCGCAAGGTTCCGAAGATGCAGATTATTGTAAACGGTGATGATGCATTATCCGCATATCTTGCCATGGATTCCGGGAATCCATATGTAACTTATGGTATCAGTAAACCGGTGATCAAATCTGCGGCAAATGAAATCAGGGAAGGACGTTTCTGTAAGCGATGCGGTGAAAAACTGGAATATCGTTTCTATCATTACAGCCAGCTGGGAGATTATTATTGTCCAAAATGCGGATTTGCAAGACCGAAGCCGGATTTTGATGCGGAGGATGTAAAGGTAGGCGACCAGCTCAGCTTTTGTGTAGAAGGAAAACACATTGTAGCAAATTATAAGGGATTTTATAATGTGTATAATATACTGGCAGCTTATGCGGGAGTGAGGACTGCGGGATTTGCGGGAGAGCATTTCGGGGATATGCTCCGCAGATTTAATCCGGAAAACGGACGTATGGAGCAGTTTCGCATTAAGGGAACAGGAGTAACCTTAAATCTTGCCAAGAATCCGGCGGGATTTAATCAGAATATTTCCGCAGTGATGCAGGATCAGGCACCGAAGGACATCATTATTGCGATCAATGATAATGCTCAGGATGGAACAGATATTTCCTGGCTCTGGGATGTTGACTTTGATCTTCTCGGAAATGATTCAGTGAAATCTATTACTGTAAGCGGTATCCGCTGTCAGGATATGCGTCTGCGGCTGAAATATGTGGATATCCCGTCTGTCCTCGAGGGCGATGTTGAGAAAGCAATCCGCGACAGAGTAGAGGACGGAGTGGGGAATCTGTATGTGCTGGTAAACTATACAGCATTATTCAGTACCAGAAATATTCTGAAGAGACTGGAGGGCGAGAAATAATGAAAATTACAATAGGACATTTATATCCGGATCTTCTGAATCTTTACGGTGACAGAGGTAATATCCAGTGTCTGATGAAGAGATGCCAGTGGCGTGGGATTGAGGCTGAGACCATACCGTTTGAGCTGGATGATAAAATAGATTTCTCGAAGCTTGATATCGTACTTCTGGGTGGCGGTTCGGACAGAGAACAGATGATCGTATGTGAGAAGCTACAGAAAATCCAACCGGATTTTAAGGCTTATGTGGAAGATAACGGCGTTGTCATTGCAATCTGCGGTGGCTATCAGTTACTTGGGAAGTATTACAAAACAGATCAGGGAAACATGAAAGGACTGGACCTGGTAGACTTGTATACAGAGCAGGGCGAAGGCCGTCTGATCCAGAATATCGTTCTGCAGAGTGAGCTGTTTGATATGCCGATCGTTGGATTTGAGAATCATGGAGGAAGAACCTGCATTAATAATAACAAACCACTGGGAAAAGTACTTTACGGTGCAGGAAATGACGGTAAGTCAGGCTATGAAGGCGTAGTATATAAGAATGTGATAGGGACTTATCTGCATGGACCGTTACTTCCGAAGAATCCGCAGCTTGCAGACTGGCTCATTCAACATGCGCTGGAAAGAAAGTATGGAAAAGAAACAGAACTTACATCGTTAGATGACAGTCAGGAAAAAGAAGCAAATGACTATATATACCACAGATTTGTAAGAGGATAATTATGGCGAAATCATGTAATCAAAAAGGAAAAATACTGTATCTGCAGAAAATGCTGTCTGAGACAACCAGCCAAAAGCCTGTCACCATGCAGGAGATTCTGGCAAAACTGGAAGAACAGGGGATTCGAGCTGAGCGAAAGAGTATTTATGATGATATGGAAACCCTGCGTGATTTTGGAATGGATATACATTACAGAAGAGGACGGGAAGGCGGATATTATGAGGAAAAATCTGCTTCAGATAAAACAGAAGCGGATAATACGATAATACATCAGCCAGATGGCGAAACAGGAGAGAAATCTGAAAATGTGCAGGAACAGATTGGAAAAGAATCTGAAGCACCTGCAAAGATCAGTGCTCCGACACCCTCCCAAACAGGAGAGAATATAAAAGAAATCAGGCTTGTATGTCAGAATTCTACAAAGAAAAAAATCCAGCGTACCTTTGGCTCGGAGATTTTCTGCAAAATAAAGGGGGAGGATAATTTTATTGTAACTGTTGAGGTTGTGGTTGATAAGGCATTTTTTGGATGGTTGACTTCTATGGGAAGAAATGTACATATTCTGAAACCAAAGAAAGCAGCCGTTGCCTATCGGGATTATCTGAAGAACATTGCAAAAGATTATAAGGGAATTGATAAATAAATATGATATCAGAAAGGATCGTATTATGAAAAGAAGAGCAACAGCTATTCTGCTTGGAATAATGGTATCCTCCATGTTCCTGTCTGCCTGCGGGAAGAATGAGGCAAAAGAAGCAGCAAATGAAAGCGCCCAGGTAGAAGAAGAGGGCGTAGGCGAAGTAACTGAGGAAGGTGAAAAAGTAGAGGCAGAAAATAAAAATGCTTCTGATGCCGATGACAGCAGCAAGGCAGGAGACAGTGCAAAATCAGACGAAGACAATAAAGAGACATCAGTGAAGGAGGAAGAAGACGGAGATTCTTCAGGAAAAGATTCAGATGATGAATCAGAGGAAGATGCTGAGGTAACGGAAGCTTCTGCCGGAAAGATAGGTGTGCTTCTTTCTGATGACGATGAGGATGCAAAAATTGACAGCGAAGAGATGACTTCGCAGATTGAAGATGGAGGATATGAGGCAGATGTGAAGAATGCCGGCGGCGATCCTGCGCTTCAGATTTCCCAGATTCAGGAATTTATTGATGAGCAGGTTTCTGCCCTGATCATTGATCCGGTAGATCCCTATGGCCTGACGGATATCCTGAAAACTGCCAATGAGCAGGAAATACCGGTTATTTCTTATGACAGTCTGATCCGGGATACTGCGGATATCAATTATTATGCAACTTATGATACCAGAGCAATAGGAAAGGATATTGCCAAAGAAATTATCAAAAAAATGGATCTGGATAAAGCCAGAGAGGATAAGAAGTCTTATACAATAGAATTTCTCATGGGATCTCCGGATGACAATGCTGCACTGTTTCTGTGTAATGGAATCCAGGAAGGGCTTCAGGAATATCTGGATGATGGAACACTTGTATGTAAATCCGGAAATACGTCATTTGATGATACAGGAATCATGAGATGGAGCGAGACATCTGCAAAGACAAAACTTGATTCGATTATAAGTGAGTTTTATGCAGAGGAGAAGGCTCCGGATATTATCTGTACTGCATATGACGGATTTGCTTATGCTGCAGAGGAAATTTTAAGTGACAGTGGTCTGGAACCGGGAAGTGATGAATGGCCGATGATCACAGGATATGGCAGTGAGGCACAGGCAGTAAAGGATATTGCAGCAGGTAAAATGTCATTTACCATGTTTATGGACCGTAAGGAACTGGCTAAGGGCGGAGCACAGATGGCCATTGACTATCTGACAGGAGAGAAAGTTGACGTAAAAGATTATTCACAGTATGATAACGGAGTAAAGATTGTGGGAACTTTTACATGTGGAGCACAGATGATCGACAAGGATAATTATCAGATTCTTGTGGATAACGGAACTTATACGGAAGATGAGATCGCTCCTGATCCCACACCGACACCGGAGGTGACACCTGCGCCAGAGGCAACACCTGTGCCGAAAGTGACATTAAAGACAGCCTCAGAGGAAGATTCAAAAGAAGTGACACCAACTCCCGAAACAGAAGATAAATCAGAAGGTGAAACGAGAGAAAATCTGATCTATGATTCCGAAGATAACTCAAAAGTGGAGAAAACATCAGATCAGAAAAAATAAAGAATTCATAGAACAAAAAAGGATGGGTTTTCCCATCCTTTTATAGTTAATCTCTGAAGGTTAAGGAATCGTCTGTCATGGAATCAACAATGGCAAGAGATTCAAGACGTATTCCCATATCGCGGATCTCCTGACCGCCATGCTGGAAGCCTTTCTCAATAACAATACCGGCTCCTTCAAGAGTTGCCCCTGACTTCTTAACAATATCGATCAGGCCGAGAAGTGCACATCCGTTAGCAAGGAAATCATCAATCAAAAGTACATGATCTTCAGGTCCGAGAAACTTCCTGGAAAGGATCACATCATATACTTTCTTATGAGTGAAAGATTCTACTTTAGTTGTATACATTTCTCCATCCAGATTCACGCTCTGTGCTTTCTTGGCAAAAACTACAGGTACATCAAAGTACTGTGCAGCAATACAGGCGATACCGATACCGGATGCTTCAATTGTAAGGATTTTAGTGATTGGACAGTCGGAGAAGCGGCGTTTGAATTCTTTGCCGATTTCATTGATGAGGGTAATATCCATCTGATGATTTAAGAAACTGTCTACTTTTAAAATATTTCCCGGTTTTACAACTCCATCCTTAAGAATTCGGTCTTTTAAAAGCTTCATAGATTTCTCTCCTTTATATATGTAATTAGTTTGTAGCTGTCGGTAACTATCCGGTACACTGCTTCCCGAAAGTACTGAATAGTTACAGTTACTGTGAATATGCAGAATTCAAAAAAACATCAGGCTGCAAAATGAACAGTAACATTGCTGTTTTGATAATTATAAACTATGATACGCTATAATTCGTCTTCATGCAATTATTTTTGACAAAAAATCTAAAAATAATTATAATAGTCTCAGACTGGTTGGGAAAAACCGCAGGACAATCTGTGCAGATTGCCGTAAATCAGCCGAAGAGGGCTAAATAGTGAAACGGATTGTGAATATCCGTCTTACGGACTGGAGATGGAATATGAAAGAATATGAACTGATATGGGAAATTTTTAATAAATGTCCGCGGAATCAGATGCGTGATGTTTTTGTGGAAGAGCTGGAACTTGAGGATCCGGAAGAATATATCAGAAATAAATTCAAAGGAAAAGAAGTTTCCTATGAGAAAACTGTCCTGGAGGATGGAACCATTATTTTTGATATTACGACTTCACAAATAAAACAGCGTTGCTCCTTTACAGAAATTTGACAAATGTGGTATAATATCATTTACGCTGTACGGAAGTGCTGTAAGCAGGAAAGCCACAGACAGCGTGTGAGGATATAAGGACAGATAAGCGGTAAAGAATCGGATATTCTGAAAGAGAAAGGGGAATGTTATGGCCGAGGAACAAAAGACACATACGCATGTACTGGAGGATGGGACGGTAGTTGAACATTCTCATGGGGAGCATGGGCATCATCACAGTCATGCACATACAAAGGCAGTGCTGAATCGTATGTCCAGAGCAATCGGACATATGGAATCTATCAAACGTATGATAGAGGACGGAAGAGACTGTGCGGAAGTTCTGATACAGCTTTCAGCAGTGAAATCTGCTATCAATAATACAGGTAAGATCATTCTGCAGGATCATATCGAACACTGTATCGTAGATGCAGTGGAACATGGTGATAAAGAGGCAATTAAAGAACTTGAGGTAGCAATTGACAGATTTGTAAAGTAATATGCGTACTCTGGAGCTTGTTTGAAAAATGCTTTACGCAAGATGTGCGTCACAATTTGTGGGAATGATTTTTCAGACACGCTCCACACTGGCAATAGAGAATATTTTGTTATTGTTCACACACAACTATCCCGCGAGGTGTTTTGGCATGAATATGCCAAAATCCCGAGACATACAAGCCAAAATTCCATTGCCGTAGGCAATCTGGAATGAATTTTGGCTACGTTACTGTGAACGGAGTGAACAGTAACAATATTTTGTCAGTACAGCAGTGCGTAAATATAAAGGAGAAGATTAATTATGGCAAAAGAATGTAACAACACTTCATGCGACAAAGCAAGCTGCGAAGGTTGTTCAAGCAGCAAGAAACAGCAGAGCTTTCAGGCAGAAATGAATGCTCAGTCAAATGTAAAACATGTGATCGGGGTTGTCAGCGGAAAGGGTGGAGTTGGTAAATCCTTCGTAACAGGCTCTCTGGCAAACATGATGGCAGCACAGGGATACAAAGTCGGTATCCTGGATGCGGATATCACAGGACCGTCCATCCCGAAAATGTATGGATTAAAGGGTGCAGCAATGGCAAATGATGAAGGTATCTACCCGATGATCACAAAAAACGGGATCAAGGTAATGTCCATCAACCTTCTGCTTCCTACAGAGGATACTCCTGTAATCTGGAGAGGTCCGGTTCTTGCAAATATGGTAAAACAGTTCTGGACAGATGTTATCTGGGGCGACGTAGACTATCTGTTTGTGGATATGCCTCCTGGAACAGGTGATGTTCCGCTTACAGCATTCCAGTCTCTGCCGATCGAAGGAATCGTGATCGTAACATCACCTCAGGATCTGGTTAAGATGATCGTTAAGAAAGCCTTTAATATGGCTGAGATGATGAAGATACCGGTACTTGGAATCGTAGAGAACTACAGCTATGTGAAATGTCCGGACTGCGGAAAAGAGATCAAAGTCTTCGGTGAGAGCCATATTGATGAGATCGCAGCAGAGCTGAAGGTTCCTGTACTTGGAAAAATGCCGATTGATATGGATTATGCAACCAAGGCAGACGGCGGATTCTTTGCAGCAATCGATAATCAGTATATTACTGATGCACTGGCTGTAATGCCGAAATAAGAAAAAGAAGTTCTCATTCAGTAAGAAACGCGATTATAAAAATTGTTGTTTCAGTACTGAGTGAGGACTTCTTTTATTATATGGAAGTAAACATTTCAATAAAGCGTTCAGCAGCCTGAGAGACAGTAAGACTGTCATGCTGGGCAAGTATAAGCTGACGTCCGGGAAGAGGCTCTTTTAACATGAGCGGTGTCAGCTGATCATTTTCTTTTAACATATAATCAGGAACACAGGCAATCCCCAGTCCGATCCGTGCCAGATCCAGAAGCAGGTCATTACTGTTTAACTCTACTTCAGGAAGAAGCTTGAGATTATGGGCTGTGAATGCCTCCCGCAGATATTCACTGGTGGTACTTTTGGGGGAAAGCATCAGGATCGGATAGTTCAGAAGCTCTTGCAGTTCGGTCTGAACAGTGTGTACAGGAAAGTAATCCGTATTGGCAACGAATACATCGTGGAATTCTTTTAGCACACGTGTCTGAAAATGACTGCCAAGCCTGGAATTGGGACAGTTGCATACAATAAGATCTGCCTGACCCTTTTCCAGAAGCTCTGCACAGCCGATGGAGGTACTGTTTGTGACTTTGATACGGACATCCGGGTAGGTTTGATGGAATTTCTGAAGATAATCAATGAGAAAATACCGGCAGATCGTATCGCTGGCAGCAATACGCAGCTGGCCTTTCAGCAGATTGTCTCCTGACAGGAGAGATTCTCCCTCGTCCAGAAGCTGGAGAGCCGGTTTTACATGCTGGAGCAGAAGTTCGCCTTCAGGAGTTAACAATACTTTCTTGGTACTGCGGATAAAAAGAGGATGATTTAGCTTCTTTTCCAGAGTTTTAATGGACTGGCTGACTGCTGACTGGGAGATAAAAAGCTGGCGGGAGGCCTCTGAGAAGCTGAGGGTGGTGGCAACATAGTAGAATACTTTGTATAGTTCAAGATTAATATCCATAGAAATAAATCCTTTCATAAAATAATGTGATGATACAAATTGTCGACAGCAATGGAACTTTAGATTGTATGTCTCGGGATTTTGGCATATTCATTCCCCAATATCTCGTCGACAGTGGAGTGTGAACGGTGATTAATTAATTGTATTAATAAAAAATATAAGATATATTAATTTTACTAATGATATTTCCTATGATACTATAAAAGAAGCAATAGTCAAGCATTTTTAAAACAATGCATACATAAGAAAGGAGTTTCTATGAGTAACGTAAGACGTGTCTATGTAGAAAAGAAACCGGCCTTCGCTGTACAGGCAAAGGAATTAAAACATGAGGTCAGCAGCTATCTTGGAATAAAATCCGTAACAGCAGTACGTGTGCTGATCCGCTATGATGTAGAAAATATTTCTGATGAAGTTTTTGATAAAGCATGCAAAACTGTTTTTGCAGAGCCACCTGTAGATGATTTATATCTGGAGAATTTTGAGGCAGCAGAAGGCTCCCGCATCTTCTCTGTAGAATTTTTACCGGGACAGTTTGACCAGAGAGCAGATTCTGCTGTTCAGTGTGTACAGTTCCTGGATGAGAATGCACAGCCTATCATTCGTTCCGCAACTACTTATGTAATTGAAGGAACTATTACAGATGAAGAATTTGATGCTATCAAGCATCACTGCATCAACCCTGTAGATTCCCGTGAGACAGGTCTGCAGAAACCGGAAACACTGGTAACTGTTTTCCCGGAACCGGAAGATGTTAAGATTTTTGACGGATTTAAGGAAATGCCGGAAGCAGAATTAAAGGAACTTTATGATTCTTTAAATCTTGCAATGACATTCAAGGATTTCCAGCATATCCAGCATTATTTCAAAGAAGAAGAGAAACGTGACCCGTCCATGACAGAAATCCGTGTACTTGATACATACTGGTCTGATCATTGCCGTCACACAACCTTCTCCACAGAACTGACAGATGTAAAATTTGACGAAGGTGATTACAAAGCACCGATCGTAGATACTTACAAGAAATATCTTGCTGACAGAGAAGAACTTTACAAAGGTCGTAAGGACAAATTTGTCTGCCTGATGGACCTGGCTCTGATGGCTATGAAGAAACTGAAAGCAGAAGGAAAGCTTGCTGATCAGGAAGAATCTGATGAGATCAATGCCTGCAGTATTGTAGTTCCTGTAGACGTAGACGGTAAAGAAGAGGAATGGCTGATCAACTTCAAGAATGAGACACATAACCATCCTACTGAGATCGAGCCATTCGGTGGTGCAGCTACCTGCCTTGGCGGTGCAATCCGTGACCCGCTTTCAGGACGTACCTATGTATATCAGGCAATGCGTGTAACAGGTGCGGCAGATCCTACTGTTTCTGTAAAAGAAACTCTCAAGGGTAAACTTCCGCAGAAGAAACTGGTAAGAAGCGCAGCTCATGGCTACAGCTCCTATGGAAACCAGATCGGTCTTGCAACAGGCTATGTAAAAGAAGTTTATCATCCAAATTATGTGGCAAAACGTATGGAAATCGGTGCTGTTATGGGTGCTGCTCCCAGACGTGCGGTTATCCGTGAGAATTCTGATCCGGGAGATATCATTATCTTACTTGGAGGACGTACAGGACGTGACGGTATCGGTGGTGCTACCGGTTCTTCCAAGGTTCATACAGAGGCTTCCATCGAAGTGTGCGGTGCTGAGGTTCAGAAGGGTAATGCACCTACTGAGCGTAAGATCCAGCGTATGTTCCGCCGTGAAGAAGTCAGCCATATTATCAAGAAATGTAATGACTTTGGTGCAGGCGGTGTTTCCGTTGCTATCGGTGAGCTGGCAGCAGGTCTTAGAGTAGACCTTGACAAGGTTCCGAAGAAATATGCAGGTCTTGACGGAACTGAGATTGCAATTTCCGAATCTCAGGAACGTATGGCTGTAGTAGTTGACCCGAAAGATGTAGATACTTTCCTTGGCTATGCAAATGAAGAGAACCTGGAGGCAATTCCTGTTGCAGTTGTAACAGAGGATCCTCGTCTGGTACTTGTATGGAGAGGAAAAGAAATTGTAAATATTTCCCGTGCATTCCTGGATACCAACGGTGCACATCAGGAAACAACTGTAGAAGTAGAAATCCCGAACAAAGAAGGCAATCTCTTTGAAGAGCGCCCGGATGTAGCTGATGTAAAAGCTAAATGGATGGAAACTCTGGCAGACTTAAATGTATGCTCTCAGAAAGGACTTGTGGAAATGTTCGACGGTTCTATCGGAGCAGGCAGCGTATTTATGCCATATGGTGGTAAATATCAGCTTACAGAGACTCAGTCCATGGTAGCAAAGGTTCCGGTACAGAATGGTAAAACAGATACTGTAACCATGATGAGCTATGGCTTTGATCCGTATTTATCCTCCTGGAGCCCATATCACGGAGCTGCTTATGCAGTGACAGAGTCCGTTGCAAGAATCGTGGCTACAGGTGGTGACTATAAGAAAATCCGTTTCACATTCCAGGAATACTTCCGTCGTATGACAGAAGATCCTAAGAGATGGAGCCAGCCTTTCGCAGCACTTCTCGGTGCTTATGCAGCACAGATGGGATTTGGACTTCCATCCATCGGTGGTAAGGACAGTATGTCCGGTACATTCAATGATATTGATGTACCTCCGACACTGGTATCTTTCGCTGTTGACGTTGCGAAGATCCAGGATGTGATCACACCGGAATTAAAGAAAGCAGGAAACAAACTGGTATGGCTTCGCGCACCGAAGGATCAGTATGATCTGCCGGATTATGCAGGAATCATGGATCAGTATGAAAAACTTCATAAAGATATGCAGGATGGCAAAGTTGTTTCTGCTTATGCACTTGACCGCCATGGTATTGCAGCTGCAGTTGCAAAGATGGCATTTGGTAATGGCATGGGCGTGAAGATCGAGCATAACCTTGACCCGAGAGATTTCTTTGCACCTGGATTTGGTGATATTATCCTGGAAGTTCCGGATGGTAAGGTTGGTGAGCTTTCCATCACTTATACAGTGATCGGTGAAGTAACTGCTGACGGTAACTTCTCCTATGGAAATACAGTGATCACTGTAGACGAAGCTGAAAATGCATGGAAAGGTACTCTGGAAAAAGTATTTAAGACAGTTTCTTCTGAGAATGATAAAGAGGCAGCTGCCAGAGATGAGAAGCTTTATCGTGCAGACAGCATCTATGTATGCAAGAACAAAGTTGCAAAACCTCGTGTATTTATTCCAGTATTCCCTGGAACAAACTGCGAGTATGACAGCACACGTGCATTCGAGCGTGCAGGTGCAGAGGTGGATGTAAAAGTATTCAAGAACCTGACTGCTGAAGATATCCATGACTCTGTAGAGCTTTTTGAGAAAGCGATCGATCAGGCACAGATCATCATGTTCCCGGGCGGATTCTCCGCAGGTGACGAACCGGATGGTTCCGCGAAATTCTTTGCAACTGCATTCCAGAATGCGAAGATCAAAGAAGCTGTTATGAAGCTGATCAATGAAAGAGACGGTCTGGCACTTGGTATCTGTAACGGATTCCAGGCTCTGATCAAGCTTGGTCTTGTACCTTACGGCGAAATCTGCGGACAGAAAGCAGATTCTCCTACACTGACATTTAATACTATCGGACGCCATATCTCCAAGATGGTTTATACTAAGGTTGTTAGTAATAAATCTCCTTGGCTGCAGAAAGCACAGCTTGGCGGTGTATACTGTAACCCGGCTTCACATGGTGAAGGACGCTTCGTTGCAAATGAAGAATGGCTGCAGAAGCTGTTTGCAAACGGACAGGTTGCAACTCAGTATGTAACTCCGGATGGACAGCTCAGCGTTGATGAAGAATGGAATGTCAATGGCTCTTATATGAACATTGAAGGTATTACCAGCCCGGATGGACGTATCCTTGGTAAGATGGCACATAGCGAACGTCGCGGGGACGGAGTTGCTATTAATATCTATGGAGAGCAGGATATTAAGATCTTTGAGTCTGGTGTGGAATATTTTAGATAAAATATTTTTCCAGACGGAAGGTTCCCAGAGGAAGGACAGAAAGCGCTGTCCCTCCTCTGGACTCCACCCTTGCGCTTCTTTTAAGGGCAGCGCCGGGATTGTGGTGTGGAGGAGTGTATTAACTTTGCGTATTCGCCTGGTTGGGCAGCGCCCTTTTTTGATGATGAAAATAATAAAAACTATTGCAATTTCGTGGCTTTTTGAATATACTATATGTAACAGAGTTGCCCGAAGCCTTTTTGGCATTGGGGACCAAGCTGAGACTTGTGCTCAGCTTTTTTACGTTAAGGAGTGATTTTATGGATTTGAAAAAGCCATTGACTTTTGATGAGCAATTGGATAAGTTAGCTGCCCATGGGATGATTATCAGAGACAGAGAAAAAGCAAAAGATATTTTGAATTTGTGACATAAACATATTTGCAGCAGTCAAAAGAAGAAGCAACATGTTTGAAAGAAAAATTAAGTCAAAAATGCCGCAGCCTTTGAAAATATTGGCTGCGGCATTTAAAATATATGATATGTTTGATGTAAAAAACATCAGGTTCTCAACCAGACATTTGGGTAAGTCAAGACGATGCTTCTGATATAAGATATGCAACATTAAAATCATCATATACTTGAGAATTTAAATGCATATCTTCATATAACTTGATATAGTCGCCGATTGTTTTGCCAAAAACAGAACTATTACAATTATTGCATGTGTTATCCTCTGCATATATATGAGTGTTTCCATCGTTGTCCTCAACAAATAAGAGAGTAACATCTATTTTATCTTCTGTTAACCAGAAAGAGATATATTTTGAAAGAGTCCCATCAATTTCTGTGGCACCATCCGGAATTTGCTCATCTGATTCCAGCTCATTAATATGTTCCCAAAAAATTTGAGGAGAGAACACAAGTAATTTTAAGTTTTTTTGAGAGTCTTCTGAGTACCATATATGTGCTTCTGTGTTGAGATAGTCGGTTATATTAATATCCGTATCTGCCGGTAACTCATAAGTTTCACCGACGTCGGAAGTCAGTGAAAAGGTTTTTGTATGATTAGAATAAGAAGTGACAATCCCCTTGACAAAATAGTAAGTTGTATCTGACTCACTGTCATAATAAGAGCCGGAACCATCTATATCATAAGATACATGTTGCCCCTCAGGCTCCTTAGGGGCGGAAAGGGTGATTAGATCTGAGGGGGCTTTGCCAAAAGCTTGTCCGGATAGCAATATACTACCGAGTACGATACTGCCTGCGATACATAGAATTTTTACATTATTCATGGTTAAATGGCCTCCTTGTTTAGTTGTTGAATATTATATCAATTAAAGTGTGAAAATTGTAATTTTGACTTATCGAAATATGTTTTAGAAATGAGTAGGATTTCGGTTATTTTTGAATATGATAAAGAATAAAGACACAAGTATTGTTCGGTTTATTAGTCGTGTTCCAATGGTTACTGGAAAATAATTGATGATTACAAATACAACGTATTATCAATAGCAAAGCTATAGGATTTCAAAAATGAAGTCTTATAGCTATTTTTGTGTAGCAGTAAAAATTGTGAAGGGTATGTTTGGGAAAAATATTTTTGATTACTTGATTTGAATCAAGCGGTGAAATTGCTATTTGTCAGACAATAAGATATAATTAGAGAAAATCTTGTTTGCAAAAGAACAGGATAAACAGTAACTTTAAGCAAGATGGTTTTGTCTGGTGATTTTGAGAGTGTAAAAAGGAAAAAGTATGAGTGATGAAAGAAAAAGGGAAAATGAAGAGGAAAAACTGAAAGATTTTTTTCATAATGTGATAGGAATAAAATCGGAAGCTGTGCTGGAGGTGTTGGCGGAGAACTCGGAAATCTGTAAGTTGAAAGCAAAAACTTTGCTGATGAAAGAGAACGAGAAGGTAAAGCTTTGGTAGGGATCATGAATTTGGACAAGCAGATAACCTCTTTCCTGACAGTGGAGTTGATAACGGATTGTGAAATTGTAAGGATATCAGCGGATGTTCTTCGAAAGCTGGCTATGGAGAATATAGAAATTGCTCTGGTCTGTAATCGAATGCAGAGTGTGGCATCTATGAGGGAATATGAATACAGAAAAATGATTCTTACCTGTAATCCGGTACAGAGATATGAATATTTCCTGGAAACCTATCCGGGGCTGGAAAAATATGATGGGGCTTGACAGAGCTGGAAAGTAACCTGGGCCAAGACAAAAGGTGCATCTGGTTATGAAGTATACAAACTGACTGGAAAGACATGGAAAAAAGTCAGTGACACAAGATCCACTTCTTTTACAGATAAGGGATTAAAAAAGAATACTACTTATCAGTATAAAATCCGCGCATATCAGACAGTGAAAGGAAAGAAAGTTTACAGTGCGTTCTCATCTGTGAAAAAAATTAAAAGATAAGGAGCTAAGAGGAAGAAAAAGTTCTCAGCGATTTTGACAGGTGTTTTTTGATACTGTTTTGTATGGTAATGTCAGTAACTGTAAATGCTGCGCAAAAAATACCTGGAAGAGTAAAAATGGTAAGTGCGTATTCTGGATCCGGATTGCGAATATCCGCTTGACTCAGGTTCATGTTACATGGGACAAAACGACAAATTATTCTCAGATGGATTATCCAAGTCAAAATGAATATAGCAGAGGATGACCTGTAATGGATGCAAAAGTGCAAATCCCAAAGAACCGGATGTGGATGATGGAATTTAATGAATATTACGTTTTCAAAGCAGTAGGATGAAAGGAATATGACCTTTCTCCTGCTGTTTTTCTTTCTGAATAAATCCAGGAGATATAGAATTTGATGTGGTAAAGCGATAAAAATATAGTTTTAAACTATAACTGGTGCTAGATATTATGAATTGGCATATTTGGAAGTGTAGTGGTATAGTATGTTCATGCTCAACGGAGCGGGGAATAAGAGAGAGGGAGAATGAGATGTCTGGGATTGTGATTGAGAAGGTCCGGAAGTCTTTTGACACGAAAGATGGCGTGGTCGAGGCTTTGAAGGATGTGAACCTGAATATCGATTCCGGTGATATATATGGGATTATCGGTATGTCGGGGGCAGGTAAGAGTACATTGGTACGATGTATGAATTTTCTGGAGGTTCCTACAGAGGGACAGGTTCTGATAGATGGGAAGGCTCTTGGAGATTTGACAGAGAAGGAATTGAGAAAACAGAGGGAAGAGATTGGTATGATCTTCCAGCATTTCAATCTGCTGATGCAGAAGTCAGTGATCGATAATGTCTGTTTTCCCCTTTATATAAAAGGAAAGAAGAAGGCAGAGGCCAGAAAGAGGGCAGCAGAGCTTTTGGAGATCGTTGGTCTGGGGGACAGACAGAATGCTTATCCTGCACAGCTTTCCGGTGGTCAGAAGCAGAGGGTTGCCATTGCAAGAGCACTTGCATCGGATCCGAAAATCTTACTTTGTGATGAGGCTACCAGTGCACTGGATCCGCAGACTACTTCTTCCATTCTGGAATTGCTGAAAAAGATTAACAGACAGTTTGGAATCACCATAGTGATCATTACTCATCAGATGTCGGTTGTGCGTGAAATCTGTACACATGTGGCGATCATGTATGAGGGTGAAGTGGTTGAGAAGGGACTGGTTGCAGATATTTTTGCAAATCCTCAGTCAGAGGTTGCCAAAGAACTGATCCGAAAGGATACAGGCTCTGATATCGACGCAGACAGCAGACTGGATGCAGGCAGGGAAAAAGGACAGGCAGAGATCAAAAGCGGTGAGAAAATACGAATTGTATTTTCAGAGAATTCAGCTTTTGAGCCTGTGATCGCAAATCTGATCCTTACCTTCGGAGAACCGGTAAATATCCTGAAGGCAGATACCAAGAATGTAGGTGGTGTAGCCAAGGGAGAGATGATACTGGAGTTCATGGAAGGCAGCACCAGGACAGAAATGATGAAGCAGTATCTGAAAGAAAAAGGTTTAGCAATCGGGGAGGTGACAGAATATGTGGGATCATGAAACAATAATGATGATTGTCCAGGGTGTGGGAGAAACACTTTACATGACAGTTCTTTCCACAGTTCTGGGATACCTGTTCGGACTTCCTATGGGAGTGCTGCTGGCAGTGTCTGATAAAGAGGGACTGAAACCAAATGCAGTGTTGTATAAGATACTGGATGCAATTGCAAATATTGTGAGAAGTATTCCGTTTCTGATCTTACTGATCCTGCTGATTCCTTTTACCAGAGCAGTGGTGGGAAAGAGCTATGGATCAACAGCAACGGTAGTTCCTCTGGTAGTGGCTGCCATTCCTTTTATCGCACGAATGGTGGAATCGTCTATTAAAGAGGTAGATGCAGGTGTGATCGAGGCAGCCAGAGCTATGGGTGCTAGTAATATAAGAATCATCGTGAAGGTTCTTCTGGTAGAAGCAAGAACTTCACTGATCACAGGAGCGACTATTGCGATTGGAACGATTCTTGGCTATTCGGCCATGTCCGGTGCAGTAGGAGGAGGCGGACTTGGTGATATCGCCATCCGCTATGGATATTACAGATATCAGTCAGATATCATGATCGTCACAGTTATCCTGCTGGTGGTGCTGGTACAGATTTTCCAGTCAGTGGGAATGATGATCGCAAATAAGATTGACAGAAGAAAGTAGTTTTAAGAAATCGTTGATTATAAAATGGTTATGAAAAAAGTTAAAATATAAAATTCAGGAGGACAATTATTATGAAAAAATTAGTGGCAGCAGTTTTAACAGGAGTATTAGTAGCAGGAACTTTAAGCACAGGAGTTTACGCAAAGGATGATGACAAGACAATCACAGTTGCAGCGTCTGCAACACCCCACGCAGAAATCCTTGAAGAAGCAAAGCCAATTCTTGAGAAAGAAGGATATGACCTTGAAGTTACCGTATTTGATGACTATGTAAGACCAAACGAGGTAGTTGAGAGCGGAGAATTCGATGCGAACTACTTCCAGCATATCCCATATCTGGATCAGTTTAATGAAGAGAAAGGTACACACCTTGTAAATGCAGGTGGTATTCATTATGAGCCATTCGGAATTTATCCGGGAACAAAAGACAGCCTGGATGACCTGGAAGATGGAGATTCTATCGCAGTACCAAATGATACAACAAATGAAGCAAGAGCACTTCTTCTTCTCCAGGACAACGGAATCATCACACTGAAAGATGGCGCCGGATTAAATGCAACAGTTAAGGATATCGAAGAGAATCCTCATAATGTAGAAATCGTAGAACTGGAAGCTGCACAGGTTGCACGTGTAACAGGCGAGACAGCTTACGTAGTATTAAACGGAAACTATGCTCTGGAAGCAGGCTTCTCAGTTGGAAAAGATGCACTTGCATATGAGAAATCTGATTCTGAAGCAGCAAAGACATATGTAAACGTAATCGCAGTAAAAGAAGGCAATGAAGACAGCGAAAAGATTCAGGCACTTGTAGATGTACTGAAATCTGATGAGATTAAAGATTTTATCAATGAGAAATATGATGGTGCAGTAATTCCTTTTGAAGAAAGCTCAGATGCAGAAGAAGCAGATACAGAAGATGTAGATGATGCAGACAGCAAAGATGCAGAAAATGCAGATACAGCTGACACAGCAGAAGAAAATGCAGATACAGCTGACACAGCAGAAGACGCTGAATAAGTAAAGATAACAGGAGATTCCTTTTTCAGGTAAAACTGGGAAGGGAATCTTTTTTGTGCAAAAACATATAGGATTTCCATGAGTTTTCTGATACAATCTATAGTAATTCTATAAAAAACGACAGACAATCCGATTTATCGGGAAACTGATATAAAATTATCATGGCGATGCGAAAAAATGTGACCAATTTTTGATTGTCGGCGGTCGGTTATACCAAAGCAGGAGAGATTGTATGAAAGAGAACAAGATATGGAACGATTATTTGCCAGAAGACATGCAAGAACACTGGACTGTATATGAATGTCTGAAGGAAAGTGAAGATTCATCCACTTTCCTGGTGAAAGAGACAGTTACCGGAATCCTGTGCGTGCTTAAATGGGGGCGTAACAGGCAGGCAGAGTTTCTGCGCAATGAAATGGAAATCATGGAAAAAATGGCGGACAGGAAATTGTCCGGGATTCCAAAGACATACAGGATATTTGAAGAAAATGGCGAAGTGTATCTGGTAAGGGAATATATAGAGGGAATGTCTCTGGCTCAGATGGTTTTGCAAAAAGGTGGCATATCAGAAGCGGAAATCTGCAGGATCAGCAGGAAGATATGCCAGACAGCAGAGCAGTTTCAGAATCCGGATGAGCCTATGATACACCGGGATATAAAACCGGAGAATATAGTGGTCACACCTGGTGGTGAGGTGGTATTCATTGATTTCGGTACTATGCGCAGTTATAAAAAAGATGGGTCGCGTGATACTTTTGTGGTGGGTACCAGAGGAACTGCGGCGCCAGAGCAGTATGGCTATACACAGACAGACCAGCGTACAGATGTGTATGCAATCGGGCAGACAATGCTGTATATGGTTTCAGAGAGCTATGAAAAGAATCAGCTTTCTGAGTGTGCAGTGAGCCGGAGAATGAAAAAGATAATAGAGAAGGCCTGCTCTTTTGAGCCTGATAAAAGATATGGAGATGCTGCGCAATTAAGGAGAGCAGTTGAGAAATGTCAGGCGAACAATAGAAAAAAGGTTTATAAAAAAGCAGGCGCAGTCTTTGGACTGATTGCAGCAGGTTATATACTGGCAATTTTTTCCCCGGATGGCACAGTGATTGAAAACAAAAGGATTGAAACGGCAGAACAGAGTGCGGCAGAAGAACAGATACAGGCAGAGATAACCTTCAGAGAAGAACTGATAGAAGAAGCCGTGCGCAAGGAACTGGGGCTTTCAAAGACAGACAAAATAACTGCCTCTATGCTGGAGGATGTAAGGAAACTCCGCATTGTCGGAAAAGAAATTCTTGATGATGAGGACACATTCTGGGGTGAAGGCCACCATGTGGATGGAAAGGACAGCAGCTTCGGATCTGTGCGCGGAAATATTACAGATCTTTCGGATCTGGCACAAATGGTAAATCTGGAGGAACTTGCGCTGTGTAACCAGAAAATCGAAGATATTTCCGGGTTAAAAGAGTTGCCTTTGAAAAAACTTTATCTGAGCAAGAATATGATCACAGATTTCTCTGTGCTTTTGAATCTGATAGATCTGGATACCCTCTGTATTATGGAGAATCCGGCAGAGAATCTGTCAGTGATTGGAGAATGCACAGGCATTTTAAGATTAAATATACAGGGGATGAATCTGACAGATATAGACTTTCTGAAAAATCTGAGCCTGGATTACCTGGATATGAGTAATGTGGAAGTAGAAAACAATATATTTGAGCCATTGGCAGAGATGAAGAAACTGGATACTCTGTGCATGTGTGATGTAAATGAGGCGGCTGCCGAAACTCTTTCGCAGATGAGTACCTTAAAGGCGCTGTTCATGTGGGGGGATAGTACCATACTGGAGAATCTGAAACCATTGAAAGGGATGACACAGCTGGAGACACTTGCATTCACAACACAGATTTCCTCGTTGGAAGGAATCGAACAGTTTCCTTCATTAAATTTCCTGTCAGTGAGTTTCAGCCTGGTGAAAGATCTGTCTCCTGTCACAGGAGCAAAGAATCTGCAGGTAATAGATATTTCCAATGCAGATATTGAAAATTTTGAACCGCTGTTTGGACATTCGGGACTAACAGAGGTACACTGTACAGAGGGACAAAAAGAAAAAATCATGAAGATAGATTCTTCCCCTGATTTTGAAATTTATACATAAAAAGGGACAAAATTGTCCCGCTCTAAAATGGGCAGATATGGTACACTTAACAGTATCATATCTGCTTTTAAATTATGGATCAGTCATCAGATAACGGATAGTGGTAAAGATCAAAAAAAACAACCTCGGGTTTTGACAGAAGGGAGATATGAACAGGAAAGAGGTGTGAGAAGAAATGAAAGAAACAGAAGAAATCATGGGAATGATAAAAGAGGAAGGCGCCGCATATTTTGCAAGGGAACGAGGAAACAAGGTAGAGGTAGGGCTTTATCTTGAGCATATAATCGAAGAGCGTGGAATGAAAAAGAAAGACATTGTGCGAAAGCTGAATCTGGAAGAATCCTATGCACGAAAACTGTTTGGCGGTCAGCGAATCCCCACAAGGAAAATACTACTGCAGTGTGCGTTTCTCCTTTCTCTTGATCTGTCGGATACACAAAGGCTTCTGGATATCGGTCAGAAGCCGAGACTTTATCCGCGCGTACGTTACGATGCAGCAATTATTTATGGACTGGAAGAGAAGATGACACTAGAAGAGATGAACAGCTTCCTGGATGAAATAGGGGAAGAGATTTTACTGTAAAATATTTTTGAAAGATATCCCTGAAGGGATTCTGAACGCTGTCAAAAATGAAGATGGCAGTGTATAAAATTACAGAGGTACTAAAAAAATCATTCTCGCAAATTGTGCAAGCTGCGATTACATCTTGCAGGGTGCTTTTTTTAATACACTCAAATCCAGAAAAAGGAGGGTTTTACGTATGAAGAAAAAACAAGTCGCATTATTGTTGGCAGCACTTATGTGCATAACATCTGTGGCAGAAAGCGCAGCTGTTATGGGTGCAGAATTTTCTTCGGGGGAAGAAACTGTAGAGATGCAGGGCACGGAGGAAGAAGCCGAAGCAGAGGATACGGCAGAAATCTGGACATCCGGGGAAGAAGTATCAGATTTTGGTACGGACGAAGCGCCGGAAGTGGACGGATTTACATCAGAAGAATCAGAGGCATCGACAGACGCAGCAGGTGCTAAACAGGTAAAAGGATCTTTTGAAGTGGCATACATAACAGAGGAAC
The DNA here is from genome assembly GCF_025148125.1 of Blautia wexlerae DSM 19850. Classification (NCBI taxonomy): domain Bacteria; kingdom Bacillati; phylum Bacillota; class Clostridia; order Lachnospirales; family Lachnospiraceae; genus Blautia; species Blautia wexlerae. The sequence goes on along the minus strand of NZ_CP102267.1, from coordinate 3,237,152 downwards.
AGTACAATAATGCCCTGCAGAATGAAGAACGTCCGGAAGTGGACATGAAAACAGTAGAAGACACTACTTTTTCAAGTGCGTTAAACAGTATCGAAGGAGAAAATACAGGATACTGTTTTGTAAGCGTCCAGGATCTGGAAGATGCAGCAGACTTTGTGGCTCCTGAAGGGATGACAGTACTGGTGGAGAATGCAAGAGCCAGAAGTATTACACCGAACGGAAACATCGCATTCTGGGGTATGATAGATCCGCCAGAGACGATTGAAATCAAAGAAGGAAAAGGAACGACAGCTTTCTTCTGTCAGGATATGAGAAGCGTATTAAAAGGAACTGGTTCCGATGATAAAGTGATCTTTTGTGGGCAGAATAATGCGATAGGTGGTATTTCCGGAGTAGAAAATATATATCTGAGAAATAACAGCCATGATCTGCAGGTATTTGGTTCCAGTGAATTTTTTAATATTTACAATGAAACGGATAATATCAAAAACAATCCACAGGAAGAAAATGCTTTTTTTATACACATTGTAAACAGTAAGACTGCTCCGGTATTCCATAAAACATTTGACTGGGGTACTGGCGAGTTTGAAAATGAAAATGGAGAGAAGTGGAGCAGTCCTTACGGAATTGGAATTATATATAATACATCAGATGAGAAAAGTGAATGGGAAGATATTCCTGTTCCGGCTGGTACACAGGCAGTGAAGTATGATATGTCTGACGAAGATATTGTGGAAATGCTTTCCAGAATTTGGGTCTATTCAGAAGATGGTACGACTCAGGATATGAATGGAAAAATCTGGAATCCGGATAAAGATAATGCGGTTGATCTTCAGGAATTCCGGGATTGTGAAGGAATGTCAGCAAAGGAGATTTTCGAGGCACACGGAAGGGCAGAATTCCCTGATGGAGGATGTGTGTGGATTAATGTCGCACCGACAGCACAGGCGGAAAGATATATAAATGCATATCAGAAGAAGAACAATGCCAGTGGCTATTATCTGATGAATATGAAAGCTAACACCAAGATCAGTGGAACGCTTACTGTTCCAAGTGCTGCGAAAGCACTGAAGATAGAGGGACAGAATAATTATGACGAAAGCACAGATACAGATAATTTTGTTCCGGTTTCAATTTCTTCTGTAAATGTTCCGGCAGGCAAGAAACTGTCACTGTCCAGGATTCTTGTAAAGGCGAATACTTTAACCTTTACAGGCTCTGGAGAAGTGGAACTTATGAATGCCAGATTAAATGCAAATGTAACAGCAGATAAAATTAAGATTGCGGATGCTGTAGTGAAGAGCCTGAACTGTAAAGAACTGACATCAGAAGAGGGTGTATGTCTGGTTGTATCTGAATATCTGAATTTTGAGAAAGCAGTGATTAATCCGGAAATAACCATTTATGGACAGCCGGGAGCTTATCTGAAATTTGGTGAAATTGACAGTGCAGAATACTCTCAGACAGCAATTCCGCAGATTTATCTTGGAACAAACGGAAAACAGACAGCGCAGCTGTATATAGGTGGAGCATTGAAACTTGGTACATATGAAACGGAAGGTGAGACATATTCAAGAAATCTGATCGTTCGACAGTTTGATACAAAAGAAGCGCAGGCAGCAGGCGTTCCTGTATCGAAAGACTGTTTTGATCCAACATATAGGTATGCATGGGATGAGACAGAGGATAATGACTGGTTTTACTTTACAAAAATATACAAGAATGAAGAAATAAATCTTGTTACGGTCAATGCTAGTCTGGATGAAGAATATTCTACAAACAGACTTCTGGCGCAGTTTAGATTTGATGTAAATGGTGAGAAAAAATATGGAGTAGTACTTCCTCGATACATTCATCTAGATGAATTCGAAGGTTTAACAGCCGGAATTGATGGAAATAAACATCGTTTATTTTATGTAGACTGGTGGACAAATGAAGAGAAAATAAAAGCTGTTGAGATTCCTGCATACTATGAGTTCTCAGGTCAATCTCTGAACAGCATCGCATCTGCACAAATTTCTACAATCAAGACTCAACTTTATGCAGGTAAGGCGCTTAAACCGTCAGTAACAGTAACCTTAAACGGCAAGAAACTGAAAGCCGGAACAGACTACACCGTTTCCTATGCAAATAACACAAAAACCGGCTCCACAGCATCTGTGATCATTACAGGTAAAGGCAATTATGTTGGCACAGCGATCCAGAATTTCGAAATTGCGGCGATTCCGGCAAAAGGAAAGGTATACACATCCGGAAACCTGAAATACAAGGTAACTAAATCCGCATACAAGAATGGAACAGTAAGCGTTTATGCTCCGGCAGAGAAAACTCTTACAAGTGCATCTGTTCCTGCAACAGTAAAAATTAATGGTTATACATTTAATGTAACAGCAATTGGTGATAAAGCATTTAATGGCTGCACAAAACTGAAAAAAGTCACGATAGGATCCAAAGTAACCACAATTGGAAAACAGGCGTTTAACGGATGTAAAGCGCTGACTTCCATTACAGTTAATTCTAAAGTGCTCAAAACAGTAGGAGCATCTGCATTAAAGGGAATTTCTGCTAAGGCAGTAATCAAAGTTCCGGCAGCAAAATTAAGTGCATACCAGAAGCTTTTCAAGGGCAAAGGACAGAAAAATTCTGTAAAGATTACAAAATAAGAAATAGAAACAAAGATTATATAGCTAAAACCATACAGTTAAAATTATATAGAGGCAGAATCAGTAAAAATTTCTGCTACACATAAAAAGATAGTTCTTGAAGAAGAAGCCCGGAATTAGTGTACCGACAAGATTGTTTCAAGAATCAACTTGTCGGTACATCAGAGTTGTTGTCATGAGCAATTCTGTTTCCGGGTTTCATTTACCTGTATTTCTTTGGAAAATTCAGGTGATAAGATGGATTTAAAATGTATGAACAATTAGAAAAATAAAAAAAATTAAAAAAGTTTCAAAAAAGGTGTTGACATCCGACAAAATCCATTATATAATAGCAAAGCAAGTTACGGAGCGGACAACAAATAAGCCGCCTGAAACAAGCGCAATATGGAATCTTAGCTCAGCTGGGAGAGCATCTGCCTTACAAGCAGAGGGTCATAGGTTCGAGCCCTATAGGTTCCATATCTTAAAGAAAATGGCGAGATAGCTCAGTTGGCTAGAGCACACGGTTCATACCCGTGGTGTCGAGGGTTCGAATCCCCCTCTCGCTACTTGACAGAGAAATCTGTCACCAACAAATATGGAATCTTAGCTCAGCTGGGAGAGCATCTGCCTTACAAGCAGAGGGTCATAGGTTCGAGCCCTATAGGTTCCATATCTTAAAAGAAAATGGCGAGATAGCTCAGTTGGCTAGAGCACACGGTTCATACCCGTGGTGTCGAGGGTTCGAATCCCCCTCTCGCTACTACATGAAAGATGAGTCTGTAAATCGAGTGAAAGGTTTATAGGCTTTTTTATATTGCCGGCATATTCATACAAAAATATACAAAATTTCTTTTTACTATTGCCATAATCCCCAAAATCCTTTATAATGCAAAAAGGTGAAAGCAAAAGTTCATTGTAATGACAGTAGTATGAAATGATAACAGGGTGGTTATTCAAAAAAGGATAACTGCCTTGTTTTTGATTATAGGAAAAATCGCTATTGTAAAACCTTTTGCCGAATCACATCAACATTCACGAAAGAGAGGGAAAGGAATGGAGAAACAAGAGAAAAACACAGTAACACCCTACGACCTTGATGGAAGGCCGCCACTGAAGCTGGCGATTCCTCTTGGTTTGCAGCATGTGCTGGCTATGTTCGTAGGTAACCTTACACCGCTTCTGATCATCACAGCAGCCTGTGGAATCGAAGCCGGCGGAGAACTGCAGGTAGCACTTCTGCAGAATGCCATGCTGATTGCAGGTATTGTAACATTGGTTCAGGTATTTACCATAGGACCTGTGGGTGGTAAACTCCCCATCGTTATGGGAACCAGTTCCGGTTTTATTGGCGTATGCCAGAGTGTTGCAGGAGTCATGGGTAATGGAGTGGTTGCGTATGGTGCAATTATGGCGGCATCCTTTATCGGCGGTCTTTTTGAAACTGTACTTGGAAGCTTCCTGAAACCACTGAGAAAATTTTTTCCGTCAGTTGTAACAGGAACCGTTGTATTATCAATCGGTCTTTCACTGATCGCTGTTGGTATCAGTTCTTTTGGAGGAGGAAGTTCCGCTAAGGACTACGGTTCTCTGGAGAATCTGTTTGTAGGTTTTGTAGTTCTGGTCGTAATTGTCGTATTAAAACATGGGACGAAAGGATTTACAAGCTTTGCATCAATTCTGATCGGCATTATCGTTGGATATGTGCTGGTAAGTATTATGGCAACAGTTCTTCCTACAACATTTACCTATGTGGATGATGCAGGTGCAACAGTAGAAGCTACCAAATCCTGGGTTCTTAACTGGGATAAAGTAGCAAGCGCATCCTGGTTTGCAGTGCCGAAGATCATGCCTGTCAAATGGGTATTTGATGCAAGGGCAATCGTTCCGATCTGCATCATGTTTATTGTAACAGCTGTAGAAACTGTCGGTGATATTTCCGGTATCACAGAGGGCGGTCTTGGAAGAGAAGCTACAGACAAAGAGCTTTCCGGCGGCGTTATGTGTGATGGCCTTGGATCTTCACTGGCAGCAGTATTTGGCGTACTTCCGAATACTTCTTTCAGCCAGAACGTAGGTCTGGTTGCAATGAATAAGGTTGTAAATCGTTTCTCAATTGCAACAGGCGGTATTTTCCTTATCGCATGTGGTCTGTTTCCTAAGCTTGCAGCACTGATCTCCATCATGCCTCAGAGTGTACTGGGCGGTGCGGCAGTTATGATGTTCTCATCTATTGTTGTCAGCGGTATCCAGCTTATCACAAAATGGCCGGTAACTCCGAGAAACGTAACAATTGTCTCCGTTGCACTTGGTCTTGGCTATGGACTTGGGGCAAACTCAGCAGTCCTTGCACATATGCCGCAGGCAATCACATTGATCTTCGGCGGTTCAGGAATCGTACCTGCAGCACTGTTTGCTATCATTCTGAATATCGTGCTTCCACCGGATGAGAAATCCGAAGTTGAGATTGCAGAAGAGATTCTTGACATGAAGAAAAAAGAGGCACAGAAGAAATAGCAGCAGAATCAACTTGTTGGCACACTGGGATTGTTCGAAAGTGAATAAGTAAAACAATAAAAAGCGCGAAACTGGGAATATCTGGTTTTGCGCTTTTATTCAGATTATAGTGAATGATTATCTGGTGCAGATGTATGTGGCGAAAATAGACTGCAGATGTCTGGAATGAATTTTGGCTACGTTACTGAGAACGGAGTGAACAACAACGTAATGATAAAAATATGTTATTGAATGAAATTCAGGGTTGACAAATATAGCTTCCGGTGGTAAATTAAGTGTAAATTTAACAGATTAAACCGATGAAGCGGAAGTCAAAGTAGTCATGCGCGCACAGAGAATCCGGGAAGGTGAGAGCCGGGTGGAAATGCAGTCTGCCAAATGGGCCGCTGAGGGCACAGTGAAAGGTTGAAGATTACAGAGCAGACTAAGTATCCTGTGACGTGAGGCATACGTCAGTTGCCGGGAATATGAAGGTATTTCGCAAAGAGTACGGTTCAAACCGTAAATCAAGGTGGCACCGCGGGTGAAGTATATACGCTCGTCCTTGACAGAAACGATAATTCTGTCAAGGACGGGCTTTTTTATGTTTCTGGCAGAAACTGAATTAATCACAGGAGGTGTTTCCATGTATCCAACATTAGAAACCATCAGGCAGCTTGCACGGACAAAAGAATATCGTCGTATTCCTCTGTGCAGAGAACTTTATGCAGACAGATATACACCGGTAGAGGTAATGCGCATTTTGCGAAAAGCCAGCCGCCATTGTTACCTGCTGGAAAGTGCCAGCCAGACAGAAGTGTGGGGCAGGTATTCTTTCCTGGGGTATGAACCGTCCATGGAGATTACCTGTACAGACGGAACATTGAAGATCCGGACAACCGATGCTGAGGGAAAAACAGAGGAAACCGTAAGGCAGGTCACACATCCCGGTGATACTCTCAGAGAAATCATCCGGAAATATAAAACCCCGGTAATGGAAAAGATGCCTCCTTTTACAGGCGGTCTTGTAGGATATTTCTCCTACGATTATATCAAATACAGTGAACCCAAGCTGAAACTGGAGGACAGGGAACAGCAGGATTTCAGGGACATGGATTTAATGCTTTTTGATCAGGTGATCGTATTTGACCATTTCAGACAGAAAGTACTTCTGATCACAGGTGTGATGACAGAGGATCTGGAAGCCTCCTACGAGAAAGCAGTAAAGAAATTGAAGGAAATGGCGCAGCTGATCCGAAACGGGGAGCATATGGAATTTGAACCGCTGAGACTTCAGTCAGAAATACAGCCGAAATTTCCGAAAAAAAAATATGCAGAGATGGTGGAGAAAGCCAAACATTACATCAGAGAAGGTGATATTTTCCAGGTAGTACTTTCCAATCCCATGCGTGCGAAAGCAACAGGAAGCCTGTTTGATACTTACCGGGTTCTTCGGGCATCTAATCCTTCTCCTTATATGTTTTATTTCTCCAGTGATGACATTGAACTGGCAGGTGCTTCTCCGGAAACCCTTGCGAAGCTGGAAAATGGTACCTTAAGTACCTTCCCTCTGGCAGGAACCAGACCAAGAGGAAAGACAAGAGAAGAGGATAAAGAACTTGAAGAGGGACTTCTGAAAGATGAGAAAGAGCTGGCAGAACACAATATGCTGGTAGACCTGGGAAGAAACGATATTGGAAAGATCAGCAAGATCGGAACTGTAAAAGTAGAAAAGTATCTCTGCGTAGAACGTTTTTCCCATGTAATGCATCTGGGCTCCACAGTAACAGGGATTATCCGGGATGATAAAGATGCTGTGGATGCAGTGGACGCAATCCTTCCGGCAGGAACCCTTTCCGGAGCACCCAAATTCAGAGCCTGCCAGATCATCGAGGAACTGGAACAGAGCAAACGAGGCATTTACGGAGGCGCCATCGGATATCTGGATTTTGCAGGAAATCTGGATACCTGTATTGCCATCCGCCTGGTTTATAAGAAAAACGGAGAAATCTGTATCCGTTCAGGTGCTGGAATCGTGGCAGACAGTGTACCGGAAAAGGAATTTCAGGAATGCTGCAACAAGGCAAGAGCAGTGGTACAGGCAATTGAACAGGCACAGGAGGGATTAGAATGATATTACTGATCGATAATTATGACAGCTTTTCCTATAACTTATATCAGCTCATCGGCACAGTGGAACCGGACATCAAAGTAGTGAGAAACGATGAGTGTACACTGGAAGAAATCGCAGAGATGAAACCGGAAGCCATCATTTTATCCCCTGGTCCGGGAAGGCCGGAGGATGCAGGTATCTGTATTCCGGTGATTAAAGAATTTGCAGGAAAAATCCCCATCCTGGGTGTGTGCCTGGGACATCAGTCCATCTGCGAAGCCTTTGGAGGAACAGTTTCCTATGCAAAAGAGCTGATGCATGGAAAGAAAAAACTGATGTATAAAGCAGGAGAAAGTCAGCTTTTCAAGGGGCTGCCGGATACCTTTGCAGCAGCCAGATATCATTCCCTGGCAGCGTTAAAGGATACCCTGCCTGCAGAACTTAGGGTAACAGCAGAGTCAGAGGACGGAGAGGTCATGGCAGTGGAACATACGAAATATCCTGTGTTCGGAGTACAATTTCATCCTGAATCTGTAATGACACCGGACGGCAGAGTGATGATAGAGAACTTTATGGAGGTAGTGAGAAATGATTAAGGAAGCCATTATTAAATTATCAAAGAAACAGGATTTAGCTTATGCGGAAGCAGAAGCTGTAATGGACGAGATTATGAGCGGTCAGGCAACGCCTGTACAGATGTCTGCTTATCTTACTGCATTAGCTTTAAAAGGAGAGACAATTGATGAAATCACAGCTTCCGCAGCAGGAATGAGAGCTCACTGTATCAAACTTCTCCACAACCTGGATGTGCTTGAAATCGTGGGTACCGGCGGAGACGGTTCTAATTCCTTCAATATTTCCACTACTTCTTCTCTGGTGATCGCAGCAGGCGGTGTTCCGGTTGCAAAACATGGAAACAGGGCAGCATCCTCCAAATCCGGTGCAGCAGATGTTCTGGAAGCACTGGGAGTGAAGATTACACTGACGCCGGAACGCAGTGCAGAGATCCTGAAAAAGATCAACATCTGCTTCCTGTTTGCGCAGAATTATCACATTGCAATGAAATATGTGGCACCGATCCGTAAAGAGCTAGGAATCCGTACTGTATTTAACATTCTTGGACCGTTAAGTAATCCGGCAGGTGCAAACATGGAACTGATGGGAGTTTACGATCAGTCACTGGTGGAGCCACTGGCACAGGTTATGGCAAATCTGGGCGTTAACAGAGGAATGGTTGTCTATGGACAGGACAGTCTGGATGAGATTTCCATGTGCGCACCTACTTCTGTATGTGAGATCAGGGATGGCAAATTTACTTCCTATGAGATCACACCGGAACAGTTTGGATATGAGAGATGTGAGAAGGGTGCCCTGACAGGTGGTACACCTGCAGAAAATGCAGAGATCACAAAAGCAATCCTGAAAGGTGAGGAAAAAGGTCCGAAGCGTCAGGCGGTATGTTTAAATGCAGGTGCAGCACTCTATATCGCAGGAAAAGCCACTTCTATAGAAGAAGGAGTGAAGCTGGCAGAATCCCTCATCGACAGTGGTGCAGCACTGAAGAAACTGGAAGAATTTGTAGAAGAGACAAATAAATAAAAAACAACGAAAAACTACTAATGTAAAGGAAATCTGTAACTGTCCGGTAATCTGCTGACTGTGGATATACAGAACAGTTACAGAAAAATCATAGAGATTATGAAGAATATATTAGAAGAAATAGCAGCCAGAACAAGAGAAAGAATTGCAAAAGAAAAGTCAGATATTTCTGTTTCGGAGCTGGAGAACCAGATTCAGGAAGTAAATAAAAATGCAGGGCAGAAAATCACATTTCTCCAGGCATTAAAAAAAGATGGTATGTCCTATATCTGCGAGGTAAAGAAAGCCTCCCCCTCAAAGGGACTGATCGCACCGGATTTTCCATATCTGGCAATTGCAAAGGAATATGAACAGGCAGGTGCAAGTGCAATCTCCTGTCTCACAGAACCTTTTTATTTCCAGGGAGCAGACCAGTATCTGAAAGAAATCGCAGCCACTGTACAGATACCTGTACTCCGCAAGGATTTTACAGTAGATGAATATATGATCTATCAGGCGAAATCCCTTGGTGCTTCCGCGGTATTGCTTATCTGCGCCATCCTGGATGACGGAGAATTAAGAGCATACAGACAGCTTGCAAAAGAGCTGGGACTGGATGCACTGGTAGAAGCACACGATGAGTACGAAGTGGACAGGGCCTTAAATCTCGGGGCAGAGATCGTGGGAGTCAATAACCGGGATCTGAGAACCTTTCAGGTAGATATGAATAACAGCATCCGCCTGAGAAAAATGGCACCGGACAATGTAGTTTTTGTTTCCGAGAGCGGAATCCGCACCCCGGAGGATATCCGAATTCTTTATGAGAATAAAGTGGATGGGGTACTGATCGGGGAAACACTGATGCGAAGCCCGGACAAGAAAGTAGCACTGGAAAGCCTGAATGGCAGCCCGTTACGCTGAAAGATCGAATATTATCTGAGAGGATAGAATATGACCAGAGAACAACAGCAAAGAACCAAAATCAAAATCTGTGGTCTGAAACGCCCGGAAGACATTACCTATGTAAATGAAGCAAAACCTGATTACTGCGGATTTATCATAGAATTTCCGAAGAGCAGCAGAAATGTTACAGGTGCATTGGTGAGAGAACTTACTGCAAAACTTAATCCGGACATTATCCCTGTAGGTGTTTTTGTAAATGCAGCACCTGAGCGTGTGGAGGAACTGCTTCTTGACGGAACTATCCATATTGCACAGCTTCATGGACAGGAAGATGAGGCATATATACGGAGAATCCAAAAGAATACAGGGCATCAGGTTATAAAGGCTTTTTCCGTAAAAACAGCTCAGGATATTGAAAATGCCATGAAAAGTCCGGCAGATTATATACTGCTTGATCAGGGTGGCGGTGGAACCGGACAGACCTTTGACTGGTCACTGATCCCGGAGATAGACAGACCGTTTTTCCTGGCAGGAGGACTGGGTGCAGATAATCTGGAAACAGCCGTCCGGACTATTCATCCCTATGCAGTAGATCTGAGCAGCAGCGTGGAGACGGATGGAATGAAAGACAGAGATAAGATTTTGAAGGCAATTCAACTGGTGCATATAAAATCAGAAAGAATATAGAATACTCTGACCGACCATCTGACAGGCCAGGGATTACATACATAAAAGGAGGACATATACAGATGTCAAAAGGAAGATTCGGCATCCATGGAGGACAGTACATTCCGGAAACACTGATGAATGCTGTCATCGAATTGGAGGAAGCCTACAACCATTATAAAGATGATCCGGAGTTTAACGCAGAGCTTACAGAGCTTCTGAACGAATATGCAGGAAGACCATCCCGTCTCTACTTTGCATCTCACATGACAGAAGATCTGGGTGGAGCAAAAGTATACTTAAAGAGAGAAGACTTAAACCATACAGGTGCTCACAAAATCAACAATGTACTTGGCCAGGTACTTCTTGCAAAAAAAATGGGCAAGACCCGTGTCATTGCAGAAACAGGCGCAGGTCAGCATGGTGTGGCAACAGCAACAGCAGCAGCTCTTATGGGTATGGAATGTGAAATCTTCATGGGAAAAGAAGACACAGAACGTCAGGCATTAAATGTATACAGAATGCGTCTTCTGGGTGCAAAGGTCAATGCAGTTACTTCCGGTACCGCAACACTGAAGGATGCTGTTTCCGAGACAATGAGAGAGTGGACAAACCGTATTTCCGATACACATTATGTACTTGGTTCTGTAATGGGACCTCATCCGTTCCCTACAATTGTTCGCGATTTTCAGGCAGTGATCTCCAAAGAAATCAAAGAGCAGATCCTTGAAAAAGAGGGTAGACTTCCGGATGCAGTGCTGGCATGTGTGGGCGGTGGTTCCAATGCAATCGGAACATTTTACAATTTTATCAATGACAAAGATGTCCGTCTGATCGGATGTGAGGCAGCAGGACGTGGCGTAAATACGGCAGAGACAGCAGCTACCATTGCAACCGGCAAACCGGGAATCTTCCATGGAATGAAATCTTATTTCTGCCAGGATGAATATGGTCAGATCGCACCTGTATATTCCATTTCCGCAGGTCTGGATTATCCGGGAATCGGACCGGAACATGCGCATCTCTATGATACAGGACGTGCAGAATATGTACCTGTCACAGACGAAGAAGCAGTAGAGGCATTTGAATATCTCTCCAGAACAGAGGGAATCATTCCTGCTATTGAGAGTGCTCATGCAGTAGCTTACGCAAAGAAAATTGTTCCGCAGATGAGAAAAGACCAGATCGTGGTCATTACAATTTCCGGACGTGGAGATAAGGACTGCGCAGCAATCGCGCGTTACAGAGGGGAGGATATTCATGAATAAGAGAATTACAGAAGCATTTGAAAAAGGAAAGGCATTTATCCCGTTTATTACCTGTGGAGATCCGTCTCTGGAAGTGACAGAGCAGCTTGTCTATGCAATGGAGGAAGCTGGTGCAGACCTGATCGAGCTTGGGATTCCGTTTTCTGATCCTACAGCAGAGGGACCGGTGATCCAGAGAGCAAATGTGAGAGCACTTTCAGGTGGTGTGACTACAGACAAGGTATTTGACATGGTGGTAAAGATCAGAAAGAACAGTTCTGTTCCTATGGTGTTTATGACTTATGCAAACGTGGTATTTTCTTACGGAACGGAGCGGTTTATTAAAACAGCTGCAGAAATCGGAATGGATGGTTTGATTTTGCCGGATGTGCCATTTGAGGAAAAAGAAGAGTTTGACAGTGTATGTAAGAAATACGGTATTGATCTGATCTCTCTGATCGCGCCGACTTCTCATGAGAGGGTCGCACAGATTGCGAAGGATGCGGAAGGGTTTGTGTATTGTGTTTCTTCTCTTGGTGTTACAGGAACAAGAACTAATATTACTACGGATATCGGAGCTATGGTGAAGTTAGTGAAGGCTGTGAAGGATATTCCATGTGCTGTGGGATTTGGTATTTCTACGCCGGAGCAGGCGAAGAAGATGGCAGCACAGTCGGACGGGGCTATTGTGGGATCTGCTATTGTTAAGTTGTGTGCAGAACATGGAGCGGACTGTGTACCGTATGTGAAAGAGTATGTGAAAGCTATGAAGGATGCGGTAATGGAAGCTTAAATATTGAAAAAGGGACGCACAGAAACATATTTCATTTCGTGTGCGGTTTCGGAGCCTAAGAACTTCTAAGCTGTTAAAAATATGCTAAAAACATAAGAAAAATGACCCAAACTCGCCGCATGCTGCGGCTCAGACAGTGGGTCATTTTTCTTATAACGCATATTTTTATCAGCTAAGAAGTTCTAAGACTCCTGCAAATGCACACGAAATGAAATATGTTTCTGCGCTGTGTATTGGTATGAAATGAAAATCCTTCTGATAGATTGCGGAGAAGTTATTATAGCAATTTCATAAAATACTGCAAGTAATCCAGTCCGTCATAGCGTGGAGAGCTGCGGAGTAATTCGTATCTTTTATAAAAAGGATTTCAGAATCTGCAGAACTCCGTTTTCCCAGTAGGGTGGGCAGGTATCTTTGGCAGCAGCCTGTACTTCCGGACGGGAGTTGGAAACTGCGTAGCTGAGACCGGTATTCTGAAGCATTTCAATATCGTTGAGGTTATCTCCGAAAGTGCAGGTTTCGTCAGGTGAAATTCCCAGATATTCCTGAAGGAAAGCAACGGAAGGACCTTTGCCGGAACCCGGGGCAGTACAGTCCATCCATTCCTTGCCGGCGGCAGCCATAACTGTTTTGTCTTTCCAGGTGGGAGTGAATAAAGGGGCGCACATTTCCTCACAGGCGTTGGGGTGGTAGACAGCAAATTTGTTTACCTGCTGCCCCTCGAGTTTTAACATTTCCGGAACTTCATGGATATCATATCCGTAAGAATCTCTCAGCCAGTGAAACATCTGGCTGCCTCCGTCTTCTGCGAAACAGCGTTCAGGTGTGGAAATAAAATAATCACAGGAAGGCATATTCTCTCTTACCATAGAACACATTCCTTTCCAGATTTCGTCCGGCAGAGTATCCACTTTCAGAATCTCCTTCGGAGTCCGTACAACAGTTCCTCCGTCAGAGATATAAAGCAGTCTGTCTGCGACAGGGGCAAACAGTTTTCTCTCACTTCTGTACTGCCGTCCGGAGCATGCCACAAACACAATCCCCTTATCAATCAGCCTTCCGATAACCTCCATATACTCCCTGTCAATAGCCAGAGTCCCATCCTTTACCAAAGTTCCATCTATATCTGAAGCAATCAATTTAATCATATGAATAAGAAATCCTTTCTATAATAAATACAATAGGCATTTGCGAAACTCTGAACCTATTGAAAATACTGGTTTTTCGTTTTACAATTACCTAATAAATACAATCCCCATTTTATCACGCCAAAATATAACTTGCCATAAAAAATTTAGAAAAATTGCAACTATTCACCAGTCCCGGTTCATGCGTTACCATCCTGCAAAATGTTCTGTGAGGAAATCCCATTTGCATAGCCTGTCGTTGCAAGGCGCATTACTGTGAACGAAGTGAGCAGTAACAGCCCGGCAGTCCCGTAGCTAGCCAACAGGCAGGAAATATTTTTGGTTTCAGGTGCATTTGCAGTGGGCGTAGTAACTCTTGGTGCGTGGGAATCTGCGTTATTCAAAAATTGCTCACTGTCTGAGCGAAGCGAGTTTGAGCAATTTTTGAATGTTTTTAGCAGATTTCCACACACCTAGAGTTATTAGCCCGCGAAACCGCACCTGAAACCAAAAATATTTCCTGTCGTCCCCAATTTTTTTGCCCGCCAAACCCCATTGACTTTTCCACCCTTTTTTCTTATATTATATAAATAGAAATCTGCGTACTCTGAAAACTACGCATTTAAACCCTGAAAAAAGGAGAGTTGCTCGAAATGAACAAAAAAATGCTCTTTGTTTTCAATCCCAAGGCAGGCAAAGGCAAGATTAAAACAAACCTGCTTGATATAGTAGATATTTTCAACAAAGGCGGTTATGAAGTCATTATCTATTCCACACAGAAACCAAAAGATGCCTACGAGAAAGCCAAAGAATACGAATCCAAAGTAGATCTTATCGTATGTAGTGGCGGAGACGGGACTCTTGATGAGGTGGTTACCGGAGTAATGGAAAAGAAGAGTTCCATTCCCATCGGATACATTCCGGCAGGAAGCACCAATGACTTTGCAAACAGTCTCTTTATGCCGAAAAGCATGACAGATGCCGCTTCCATGATCATGGAAGAGAAACTTTATCACTGTGACATCGGCAGATTCAATAACCAGAGCTTTACATATATAGCAGCTTTCGGTCTTTTCACAGATGTAGCCTATCAGACAGATCAGGATCTCAAGAATATCCTTGGCCATGTAGCCTATCTTCTTGAGGGAGTGAAACGCCTTTTTGATATCAAATCATACCATATGAGAATTGAATCCGAAGAATTAACTGTGGAGGATGACTTCATCTTTGGAATGATCACCAATTCCCGTTCAGTGGGAGGGTTCAAGAACCTTACAGGCAAGAACGTGGATATGAATGACGGACTTTTTGAAGTCACCATGATCACAAGACCGAAGAATCCGCTGGAATTGCAGGAGATCATGACTGCAATGCTGACAGCAGAGGACAATACAGATCTGATCCATTCTTTTAAATCAGCCAGGGTGACCATTACCTCAGAAGAACCGGTACCATGGACTCTGGACGGTGAATACGGCGGCAGTCATACACAGATAGAGATTGAAAACTGCCACGAAGCACTGAATCTGTATCTGAAAAGTACAAAAAATGAGGAAACCAGATCAATTGGAATTTCCCCGTTAATAAATAAAAAGGAGAAATAAAATGGGTGAGTATATCAATGTAGTAGAGACTTTTGGATGTGACGTGTTTAATGATTCTGTCATGCAGGCACGACTTCCGAAGAAGATCTACAAAGAATTGAAAAAAACCATAGAAGAGGGCAAAGAACTGTCTATGGAAATTGCGGATGTAGTAGCACACGAGATGAAAGAATGGGCCATCGAGAAAGGTGCCACACATTACAGCCACTGGTTCCAGCCCCTTACAGGTGTGACAGCAGAGAAACATGATGCCTTTATCACAGCTCCGATGGATAACGGCAAGGTCCTGATGTCTTTCTCCGGAAAAGAACTGATCAAAGGTGAACCGGATGCATCTTCTTTCCCGTCCGGTGGATTAAGAGCAACTTTTGAGGCGAGAGGATATACAGCATGGGACTGTACATCACCGGCTTTTGTGCGTCATGATGCAGCAGGCGGAACACTCTGTATTCCTACTGCATTCTGCTCCTACACAGGAGAAGCCCTTGATCAGAAAACACCACTGCTTCGTTCTATGGAAGCAATCAACACCCAGGCACTCCGTCTGCTGAGACTTTTCGGAAATACAACTTCTAAGAAAGTAACTCCGTCAGTAGGAGCAGAGCAGGAATATTTCCTGATTGATAAAGAGAAATGGCTTCAGAGAAAAGACCTGATCTATACAGGCAGAACCCTTTTTGGTGCTATGCCTCCGAAGGGACAGGAAATGGATGACCATTACTTTGGAAGTATCCGTCAGAGAATTTCCGCATACATGAAAGAGGTAAATGAAGAATGCTGGAAGCTTGGAATTCCTGCAAAGACACAGCATAATGAGGTTGCTCCTGCACAGCATGAGCTTGCACCGATTTATGCACCGGTCAATATCGCAGCAGACCAGAACCAGATGATGATGCGTATCCTTAAAAAGGTTGCCAGCCGTCATGGAATGCGCTGTGTCCTTCATGAGAAACCATTTGCAGGTGTGAACGGTTCCGGTAAGCATAACAACTGGTCTCTTACCACAGATGACGGAATCAATCTTCTGGATCCGGGCAAAACACCTCATGAAAATATTCAGTTCCTTCTGGTCCTCACCTGTATCCTGAAAGCAGTAGATGAACATGCAGATCTTCTGCGTGAATCTGCGGCAGATGTGGGAAATGACCAGAGACTTGGCGGCCATGAAGCACCGCCGGCAGTGATTTCTGTATTTCTTGGAGAGCAGCTGGAGGATGTTCTGGAACAGCTGGTCAGCACAGGAACAGCAACTCACAGTAAAAAGGGAAGTAAGCTGGAAACAGGTGTTAAGACTCTGCCTGATTTCATGAAGGATGCCACAGACCGTAACCGTACGTCACCTTTTGCTTTTACAGGAAATAAATTTGAATTCCGTATGGTAGGCTCAAGGGATTCTATTTCTGCATGTAACGTAGTCCTGAACACGATCACAGCAGAAGTATTTAAGGAAGCATGTGACCGTCTGGAAAAAGCTCCTGATTTCGAACTGGCGGTACATGACCTGATCAAAGAATATGCCACAGATCATCAGAAAATCGTATTTAACGGAAATGGCTATGCACCGGAATGGGAGAAAGAAGCAAAACGCCGCGGACTTCCGATCCTTCCGAGCATGGTAGATGCAATCCCTGCACTTACTACAGAGAAGGCAGTGAAACTCTTTGAATCTTTTGATGTATTCTCAAGAGCTGAGCTTGAATCACGTGCAGAGATTAAATATGAGATTTATTCTAAAGCAATCAATATTGAAGCAAAGACAATGATCGACATGGCAACCAAGCAGATTATTCCGGCAGTTATCAGATATACCACTGTTCTTGGCGAATCGATCAATACAGTGAAGACAGCGGGCGAAGGACTGATCGATGTAAGTGTACAGCTTGACCTGCTCAAGAAAGCGTCAAAACTCTTAAAGGCTGCAAACAGTGCCATGAGTAAGCTGAGCAAACTGGTTGAGAAGACCCCGGAATATGCAGAGGGACGGGACAGAGCCGTATTCTGCAGAGAAAAGGTGGTTCCTGCAATGGAAGCTTTACGTGAGCCGGTAGATGAACTGGAAATGATCGTAGATAAGGAAATGTGGCCGATGCCTTCTTATGGAGATCTTGTATTTGAAGTATAATGTTGTAAAAATATAAAGAAGAATGCTATAATGAAAGGGTCGTGAATCTGTAAAAGATAAGCGGCCTTTTTCTATAACACAAACTGGACTATAATAGTTATATAAAGGAGAACTAAATGGAAGAACTGAAATTTCTGGAGGAGCAGCAGGTAGCCCCTGAACTGATAAAGAGAGTAGAAGAATTCCGCAGCCGGTATGAGGTGGCACCGGAGACCGTAGACAGGATTGTGAAACCATCCATTCCATTTTACGGAAAAGACATTCTGGAAATGGCCATTGCCGGACTGCTCAAAGGGGAGAATCTATTACTCACCGGTCCGAAGGCAACAGGAAAAAATATCCTTGCAGAGAACCTGGCATATATTTTCAACCGTCCCGCGTACAATGTTTCTTTTCATGTAAATACTAACAGCGGAGATCTGATCGGCACAGACACTTTCGTGGACAACGAAGTTAAGCTTCGCAAAGGAACTATCTATCAGTGTGCAGAATACGGTGGTTTCGGAATCCTCGACGAGATTAATATGGCAAAGAACGATGCAGTTTCCGTTCTTCATGCAACTTTGGATTATCGCCGTTCCATCGATGTTCCGGGCTATGACAAAATTGATCTTCATCCGGCTGCCCGTTTTATCGGAACCATGAATTACGGTTATGCAGGAACCAAAGAACTCAATGAAGCGCTGGTATCCAGATTTCTGGTCATAGACATGCCGGCTCAGACTGAAGAATCCCTGGAATTTATTTTCCGCCGGATGTTCCCGAATATAAAAGAAAACGCCAGAACACAGTTCATCGGAGTATTCCTGGATCTTCAGCTCAAAGCCACAAACAGTGAAATTTCCACCAAACCTCTGGATCTGCGAGGTCTCCTTGCAGCCATGAAGATTGTAGAAACCGGACTTTCTCCGAGAAAAGCAGTTACTATGGGAGTGGTGAACAAGACCTTTGACATTTTCGAGAAAGAAATCGTAGAGGATATTGTGAAAACCAGAATTCCGGCAGACTGGACAAGGGATGATGTATATGAAAGATGAGAAAATCGTAGAAATCGACGATTATCGTCTGGAACTGGAAAACAGGATCCGCAATCTCCTCTGGACTATCAGCGGGGATTACACGTTAAATATGAAAGTAGACGTTTCCCTGTATCTGCGCTCAAAAGCAATCGCTCTGTATGACGGCATCAAGCAGGGCGCTCTGGCAAAATATTATGACAGAAATCTGCTGGGTTTATATCTGGTAAAAAAAGTTTTCTGCCAGGCAGGAGAGGGAGAACTGACTGCAGTAGCACAGCTATGTGTAGAAGAAGCAATCGGGGACAAAATCTGTCAGGAACGTCCGGGAGTCCGGGAGATGCAGAAGGAAGCATTCGAGGATATCCTGGATCAGGAGTTTGAACGGATGCCCGCATACGGAGATATTCTTGGCCGATTGAAGATTGCCATCCTGCGTGACCGTTTACAGAATGGAAACCATTATGTAGAAGAGCGTCTTCGGGAAATCCGCGACATGGTTTACAAAGCCAGAACAGCTGCAGACACTATAGAATTGATCCGTATTATTGACAGTCTTTACAACACTATCATTGATCCGAATTTTGAGAAAGATCATGGAACACTGGAACAGGTTATGGCAGTCACCCTGGAAGAACTGACAGAATACGACTGGGAAGATTTTCTTACAGAAGAACTTTATGAGGAAGCTCTGGAGAGTTACATCGAACAGATGACAAATAAGATTACGGACATGGAAGACACTGCTGTCACTGAAGAAATGGAAAAACAGCGCCAGACCAAACACAAAATTACAATTCTCACAGAGGAAGAACTTGAGAAAGCATACACCTATGTTGAGTTGAATTTCGGAAAAACTTATCTCACTCCTGCAGAAGAGAAGCGAATGAATTATCTGATGTGCAGGGAACTTCACAGGGACTGCAGCCTTTATTTTACAGAAGGAATTCTCAAGAATCCGGTGAAACGAAATTATCAGTACGAATATGCAGTGCGATTAAAGAATAAGAATATCTGGCTCTACCATGACAAACACAGGATTGTAAAGCAGAACATCGCATCCCTTACAGACCTTTTGCGAAAGACACTGGTGCTGAAAAGCGAGACGCAGGAAGTACTGTCAGACAGAGGAACGATCATTCCGTCCAGACTCTGGCGTGTGGGCAGAAGCAGTGAAGCAAATCTGTTTAAAAGAGAATTGAAATCTGATGCATCTGATTTCGTAGTAGATGTGCTGATCGATGCCAGCGGTTCCCAGATGTCCAGGCAGGGAGATGTGGCATTACAGGCTTATATCATCAGTGAAGCATTAAGTAATGTAAACCTGCCTCACCGTGTCATGAGCTTCTGCACATTCTGGGACTATACGATCCTTCACAGATTCCGTGAGTACGATGATCCACAGTCAGCTAATGAAAATATTTTTAATTATGTAACTTCTTCCAATAACAGGGATGGACTTGCTATCAAAACCGTAGGATACGGTCTGCTTCAGAGATCTGAGGAGAAAAAAATCCTCATTGTATTAAGTGATGGAAAACCATACGATGTCATTGTAAACAGACCTCACGCAAAGAACCCGGAACCTTATATGGGAAAATATGCGATCAATGATACTGCTACAGAAGTGAGGCACCTGCGAAACCTTGGAGTAAGTGTTCTGGGAGTATTTGCGGGGGAAGAAAAGGATCTTTCCACAGAAAAAAAAATATTTGGCAAAGATTTCGCATATATCCGGGATATTTCGAATTTTTCCAGAATTGTTGGGAGATACCTGATTAAACAGTTGGATTCAGATGAATAGACTGATAAAACAGGGCAAAAATATGCTGTTTGAGCGTGCTGATATGTTAAGAGATTATCAAGTTAGCACGTCAATATGGTAAAGTGCATAAAAAACCAGTTTTTTCACCTTGCCTTTTTGTATAAATTTCGCTATAATGTTCTATGTTTATAAATCAATACAAAAGGGAGAGGAAATCATGAACGAAAACAAAGAGTTCAAACCGTATATTCCGGCTGACAAGATCACACCAGAATTTACGGTGACATCCATCATCATGGGTGTTATCCTTGCAGTCATCTTCGGTGCAGCCAATGCTTATCTTGGTCTGCGTGTAGGTATGACTGTATCTGCTTCCATTCCGGCAGCAGTTATTTCCATGGGCGTAATTCGCAAGATCATGAAAAAGAACTCCATTCTGGAGAGCAACATGGTCCAGACAATCGGTTCAGCCGGTGAATCACTGGCAGCCGGTGCAATTTTCACAATGCCAGCTCTGTTCCTTTGGGCAGAAGAAGGACTTTGTGAAATGCCGGGTATCGTGGAAATCACATTAATCGCACTTTGCGGTGGTGTTCTTGGTGTACTTTTTATGGTACCACTTCGTAACGCACTGATCGTAAAAGAGCATGCAACACTTCTTTATCCGGAAGGAACTGCCTGCGCAGATGTTCTTCTTGCAGGTGAAGAGGGTGGTGCAAACGCTGCGACAGTATTCTCAGGTATGGGAATCGCAGCGATCTTTAAATTTGTCGTTGACGGTTTAAAGGTAATCCCTGCAGACGTTGCAGTAGCATTTAAAGGATTCAAAGGTGAAATTGGTATGGAATGCTATCCTGCACTTCTCGGTGTTGGATATATCGTAGGACCAAGAATCGCATCCTTTATGTTTGTTGGTTCTCTTATTGGCTGGATGGTGCTGATTCCGGTAATCTGTCTGTTCGGAGCTGATACAGTTATGTATCCCGGAACAGAAACAATTTCTGCTCTTTATGCAGCAGGCGGAGCATCTAAAATCTGGAGTACTTATGTAAAATATATCGGAGCAGGAGCTATCGCAACAGGTGGTATTATTTCTCTGATCAAATCCCTGCCTCTGATCATTGCAACCTTCCGTGATTCCATGAAGAGCATGAAGGGTGGCAAGAATACAAGTACAGAAAGAACTGCACAGGATCTTCCAATGAACGTTATCCTGATCGGTATTGTGGCAATGGTTGCGATCATTTGGCTTGTTCCGGCTATCCCGGTTAACCCGATCGGTGCGCTGATCATCGTAATCTTCGGCTTCTTCTTTGCAACTGTATCTTCCCGTATGGTTGGTCTTGTAGGAAGCTCCAACAACCCTGTATCAGGTATGGCTATCGCTACTCTTCTGATCGCAACAATGGTTATCAAAGCATCCGGCAATACCGGTATCGACGGAATGAAAGCAGCAATTGCTATTGGTTCCGTAATTTGTATCGTAGCAGCGATCGCAGGTGATACTTCACAGGACTTAAAGACAGGTTATCTTCTTGGTGCAACTCCTAAGAAGCAGCAGATCGGTGAGCTTATCGGTGTTGTTGCTGCCGGTCTTGCTATCGGTGGAGTTCTTTATCTTCTGAACACTGCATGGGGATACGGAAGTGCAGAAGTACCTGCTCCTCAGGCTACTCTGATGAAGATGATCGTAGAAGGTATCATGGGCGGCAAGCTTCCATGGACACTGGTATTTATCGGTGTATTCCTTGCAATTGGTCTGGAAATCTTAAGAATTCCGGTTATGCCATTTGCTATCGGTCTTTACCTTCCAATCTACCTCAACGCTGCTATCATGATCGGTGGTGTTGTTCGTATGTTCGTTGACGGAAGAAAGAATGTTGATGATAAGAAAAAAGAAGAACAGGCAACAGACGGTACACTTTACTGTGCAGGTATGATCGCAGGTGAAGGTCTTGTAGGTATCCTTCTTGCAATCCTTGCAGTAGTAAACGTAAGCAGTGTATTTGATCTCTCCGGAAGCATTAACCTTGGTAATGCAGGCGGCGTGATCCTGATGTTACTTATGATCTTAAGCCTTCTGAAATTCAGTATCTGGAACAAGAAGAAAGCCTGATCAGGCGGAGATGATAATATTTAAATGAGTAAAAAGAAAAAAGAATTACAGATCAATTATCTGGATCTCATTCCTGAGCGCAGTGCACAGCTTCGCTGGCATACTGATATCAGGGGGAGAATGGTGCTGGAAATAGAGAATAAGGGCGCGTTTAACACGATCGCCCAGAAACTGTTTGGAAAACCCAGATATACGAAGATACATCTGGATGACAATGGTACATTTATCTGGCCACTCATAGATGGCAGGAAGACAGTGGAAGATATTGCTGCACTGGTAAAAGACGAATTTGGGGAGAAGGCAGAGCCTTTATATCCAAGGATCGTTAAATACTTCCAGATAATGGAGAGTTATCATTTTGTAAATTTTATCAATAAGCCTGAAAAATAAGGTAAGAATAAGAGCGGGAGCAGTCCTTCATGGATTGCTGCCGTTCTTGTAGTTTATGGAAGAATAATTACGGCACAGTGATAAAGCGGTATCTCTGGCTGATATTCATGAAAGCATAAAACAAATATTATTTTTACAGAATACAAGGAGGCGAATGAATGAAGTTAGTAAATGGAAAAAGATCACAGCTTCTGGAATATCTGATGATCATAGCAGGAACCGGATTAATGGCACTGGCGATCAATTCCGTATTTGATGCATCAGGTATGGTAACCGGAGGCTTTTCAGGTATCGCGATCATTATAAAAGCAGGGAGTCAGGGAATCATTGACGGTGGTATCCCTCTCTGGGTAACAAATATGGGTTTGAACATTCCACTGTTTCTGATCGGATGGAAGATTAATGGATTCTCCTTTGTAAAAAAAGCTTTGATGGGAGAAATTGCTCTGTCCACCTGGCTTGCCATAGAACCTGTATGGAATCTTGCTGGCAATGATCTTCTTCTTGCCGCACTTTACGGTGGTGTGATCCAGGGTGTGGGAATCGGTCTTGTCTTTCTGGGCGGTGGAACAACCGGAGGAACCGATATGATGGCAGCTATCATCCAGAAATATCTGCAGCACTATTCAATCGCACAGATCATGCAGGTAATAGATGCAGGCGTTGTACTGGTGGGTATGTATGTGTTCGGCATCCACAAGGCACTCTATGCGATTATTGCGGTATATCTGGTGACAAAAGTATCTGACGGTTTGATTGAAGGTCTGAAATTCTCAAAAGCTGCCTATATCATTACAGCAAAGCCAAAAGAAATAGCAGATATGATCATGAAAGATCTGGACAGAGGTGTAACAGGCATCAGTGCCAGAGGAATGTACTCAGGACAGGATAAACTGATGCTTTTCTGCGTGGTAAATAAAAAAGAGATCGTAATGCTTAAAGAAAAAGTAGATGAAATTGATCCGGAAGCCTTTGTGATAGTGACAGATGCCAGGGAAGTTCATGGAGAAGGTTTTATTGAAAAAAAGTAACACAAAAAAATATATAAAAAATTGTAAATTTTTTTCTCTTTCCTCTTTCATTTTTGGTAAATATATATTAAAATACAATACAGGTATAAGGTTTTATGGTTAAAACGGAAAATAAACACTATAGGATGAGAAGGGATTAAAATCAGATGATATCGAATCAGGTGCTTCAGAATACTCTTGAAGGGTTAAAAGAGATTTCCAGAACAGAATTTTGTGTACTAGACACAGAAGGTAAAGTGCTTGCAAGTACTTTTGCAGATTTTTCCATTGCAACACAGGATGTACAGGCTTTCGTAGAATCACAGGCCGACAGCCAGCTTGTAAAGGGGTTCCAGTATTTTAAAGTCTGTGATGACTATCAGTTGGAATATATACTGGTTGCCCATGGCGACGATGAAGATACTTATATGGTCGGCAAGCTCGCCGCTTTTCAGATCCAGAATCTGATCGTAGCGTACAAAGAACGCTTTGACAAAGACAGCTTTATCAAGAACCTGCTTCTTGACAATCTGCTCCTTGTTGACATTTATAATCGTGCGAAGAAACTGCACATTGAGGCAGATGTCCGCCGCGTAGTCATGATCCTTGAAATGCCACAGGAGAAAGACCACAGCTCCATGGAAAGCGTGAAGAGTCTTTTCGGTGGTAAAAGTAAAGACTTTATCACAGCAGTAGATGAGAAGAGTATTATCGTAGTCAAGGAACTTGAAGATGGTGAGAATTATCCTGAGATGGATCAGCTTGCACATACTATCCTTGATACTCTTGGAATGGGAAATGACGGTAAGACACATATGGCATACGGTACTATCGTCAATGAACTGAAAGAAGTATCACGTTCCTATAAAGAAGCCCGCATGGCTCTTGATGTAGGTAAGATTTTCTTCGGAGATAAAGAAGTGATCGCATACAGCTCTCTGGGAATCGGACGACTGATCTACCAGCTCCCGATCCCACTCTGTAAGATGTTTATCAAAGAAATCTTCGGCGGCAAATCCCCGGATGACTTTGACGAAGAGACTCTGGTCACAATTGATAAGTTCTTCGAGAACAGCCTCAATGTTTCAGAGACATCCAGACAGCTTTACATCCACAGAAACACTCTGGTCTATCGCCTCGATAAACTCCAGAAGAGTACAGGTCTTGATCTCCGCGTTTTTGAAGATGCCATTACATTCAAGATTGCACTCATGGTAGTACGTTATATGAAATATATGGAAACACTGGAATACTGATATATTATAATAGAAGGAAAACTTTCAATGCCTGCCACAGCTTTAATTGCTGCCGCAGGCATTTTTGACCTTTACAAATCCAGCCTTGCAGTGTATAGTTAGAAATCGAGATTGCAATTGATAAGGTATGCAATATCCTGAGACATGCAAGCCAAAATTCCATTGCCGCAGGCAATTTGGAATGAATGTTGACTGCATTACTGTGAACATTCTATGAATCCTCAAAAATCTCTTGCAATCCCCAAAAACATACATTACAATAATGTTACAAATCCATTAACCCATTGGAGGAAAAATCTATGATAGATCTTATAGATGTAAGCAAGTCCTATGGTCCCGGCCTTCCGGCAGTGAACCATGCGAACTTACATATAGATAAAGGTGAATTCGTCTTTGTAGTAGGAAACAGCGGTTCAGGAAAAACAACCCTGATCAAACTTCTTATGAAAGAACTGGATTCCACATCCGGCCAGATCATCGTAAGCGGTGAACGTCTGGAAGGAATGAAACACAGAAGAGTAGCCAAATACCGCCGTAAGCTGGGCGTAGTATTTCAGGACTTCCGTCTTCTGAAAGACAGAAATGTATATGAGAACGTAGCGTTTGCCCAGAGAGTAGTCAATCGTCCCACAAGAGTAATCCGCAAACGTGTCCCGGAGGTGCTTCAGGAAGTTGGACTTGCTGTCAAATACAAATCCTTCCCGGATGAACTTTCCGGTGGAGAACAGCAGAGAGTTGCACTGGCAAGGGCGCTGGTTAACCGTCCGGATATCCTTCTGGCAGACGAGCCTACAGGAAACCTGGATCCGAAGACTTCCGAAGAAATCATGAAGCTTCTGGAACAGATCAACGACAGAGGAACCACAGTCCTTGTTGTAACACACAACAAAGAGATCGTAAATGCAATGAAGAAACGTGTAGTTACTATGCATGAAGGTTCCATAATAAGTGACGAGAAAGAGGGAGAATATCATGAGGCCTAGCACAATATGGTATACCCTGAAACAGGGTATCAAGAACATTAAGAGAAACTGGATGTTTTCCCTGGCATCTATCATTACCATGGCTGCCTGTATTTTTTTGTTTGGCATTTTCTTTTCTATCGTGAATAACGTAAACAATGTTGCTCATAAAGTAGAGCAGGAAGTCCCGATCACAGTATTCTTTGATAAAGGAACAACGAACAAACAGATCAAGGCAATCGGTAAGAAAATTAAGGAACGCCCGGAAGTAGAGAAAATTGAATTCACATCCGCTGATGAGGCATGGGAAGAATTTAAAGAGACATATTTCCAGGGATCTGAAGCGGCAGACGGATTTAAAGATGACAATCCGCTTGCAAACCAGGCAAACTACAGTGTATACATGAACGATATCACGAAACAGTCAGAGCTGGTTTCTTATATAGAAGGGCTGAAACATGTACGTCTGGTAAATCAGTCCGAGGAAGCAGCCAAGACACTGGGAAATGTCAATAAACTGGTTTCCTATGTTTCCATTGCAATCATAGCATTATTACTTATCATTTCTATTTTCCTGATCAGCAATACAGTATCTGTCGGTATTGCAGTTCGTAAGGAAGAAATCGGAATCATGAAGTACATAGGAGCGACCGATGCATTTGTAAGAGCTCCATTCCTTCTGGAAGGCATTGTGCTGGGAGTTATCGGTGCTGCTATACCGTTGGTCGGACTTTATTTCTGCTATAATGCAGCGGTATCCTATATTCTGAACAAATTTAATGTGCTGACCGGTGTGGTTGATTTTATCCCGGTATGGCAGATTTACCAGACATTGCTTCCTATAGGACTGGCACTTGGAATCGGAATCGGACTGATCGGAAGTTTCTTTACAACAAGAAAGCATTTAAGAGTATAATAAAAAGCAGATAAGCATGAAGCTGCCGGAACAATGATATCATATCATAAACCGGCGGCTTTTTTTACAGGAGTGTAGACATGAAAAATAAAGAATTTTGGAAAGGTGCAGTAGCAGGAGCACTGGTTGTGACGTGCATCGGTACAGGTGCCTTTGCGGGAACAGGTCTTGCAGCAAAAGGAACAGCTCTTGGTGATCGCAAGTGTACATCAAAGCTGGTATATCTTGAGGAGCTGATCGACAGATATTATCTGGGAGATAAGGATGAAGAAAAGCTTCAGGAAGGGCTTTATGCAGGTCTTCTCTATGGGCTGGATGATCCTTATTCCAGATATTATACAGCAGAGGAATACGATTCTGAGAATTCTTCCAATGAGGGAAGCTATGTGGGGATCGGCATTCTTATGGAGAAGAACAAAGAAGGCGGAGTAAAGATTGTTGAATGCTATGAGGGCGGTCCCGGAGAAAAAGCAGGACTGGAGGAAGGGGACATCATCAGTGCCATTGACGGGGAAGATATCACAGAGGATGAAGTATCTGATGTTGCAGACATTGTCCGCAATTCAGATAAAGACAGTGTGGTGCTTACTGTTCACAGAGAAGGTGCAGAAGATGCCATGGAAATCACAGTCCCTGTCACAGATGTGGAATTACCGTCTGTTTTCCATGAAATGCTGGATTCTAAAATCGGTTACATCCGCATTACACAGTTTACAGGCGTTACCGGCGAACAGTATCAGGAAGCTTTTGATGACCTGCAAAAACAGGGAATGGAGAAAATGATCGTGGATCTCCGCGATAATCCTGGTGGACTTCTTGATTCTGTCTGTGATATCCTGCGGAAAATCCTTCCGGAAGGACTGATCGTTTACACCGAAGATAAGGACGGAAACAGAGAAGAGGAAAAATGTGATGGCAAAAACGAACTCCGGATTCCGCTTGCAGTCCTGGTAAATGAAAGCAGCGCCAGTGCATCAGAGATTTTTGCCGGTGCAGTGCAGGATTATGGTATTGGAACGATCGTCGGAACAACCACTTTCGGAAAAGGCGTGGTACAGTCCATCCGCCAGCTCTCAGACGGAAGCGCCATTAAACTGACTGTTGCCAATTACTACACTCCAAAAGGAAACAACATCAACAAAACAGGAATCAAACCTGATATAGAGGTTTCTCTGGATACCCGTCTGCTGAATAAGAATAAAGACGAGATTACTCATGAGGAGGATAATCAGCTGCAGGAAGCGATTAAGGCAGTTGAGAAGGAAAAGTAGTTGTTTGGCTGATAGTTTGATGCTATACTGTATGTAGCTGTATTTATAATAGAAGTGTTTTTATTATAGATGAAAGACCCATTGCTGAGCAGGCAGCGGATTTTGCTTTGCAACTGCGAAGACACTGAACAGTTAATGGGCAGAAAGTGAAAAATATCAGAAAACGAGAGGGCGACAACATGAGCGAATATGTGATCACCACCGACAACAATTCAGATCTTCCGGAGGAATATCTCAAAGACCATGGAGTAGGCTGCATGTATCTCAGTTATTCCATGGATGGAAAAAATTATACACATGGAAATTTCCTTCCGGAGCATGAATTTTATGAGGCAATGAGAAACGGTTCCATGCCAACCACAGCACAGGTAAATCCTGAAAATGCAAAAGCACTGCTGGAGCCTTACCTGAAAGAAGGAAAAGATATTCTTCATATTGCATTTTCCTCTGCCTTAAGCGGTACATACAATAGCAGCCGTATCGCAGCAGAGGAACTGATAGAGGATTATCCGGACCGCAAGATCATCGTGGTAGATTCTCTTGGCGCTTCCCTTGGTCAGGGGCTTCTGGTTTACCTTGCACAGGAGAAGAAAGAGCAGGGAGAAGATATGGAGACAGTTGCGAAATGGGCAGAAGAGAACAGGCTTCATATGGTACACCTTTTTACAGTCAACGATTTAAACCACCTATACCGCGGAGGCCGTATTTCCAGAACTACTGCAGTAGTAGGAAGCATGCTAAATATTAAACCGGTCCTTCATGTAGACAACGACGGAAAACTCACTGCCATCGGAAAAGTCCGCGGCCGTAAAAAATCCCTTCAGGAGCTGGTAAAGCTTATGGATGAGAAAATCGGCAGCTATCATGACACCTGCCATACCATCTTTATCAGTCATGGCGACTGCGAAGAAGATGCAAATTATGTGGCAGAGAAAGTAAAAGAAAAATACCAGATCAACACGATTATCATGAATCAGGTAGGAGCCACCATCGGCGCTCACTCAGGTCCGGGAACAATGGCGTTGTTCTTTGTGGGAGATGAAAGATAAATTAGTTTTTGCAAAATGGTTTCATGGTATCATTATCCTGCGGGAAGATAAATGATACTGTGGAACCATTTTTGATATTACAGGAGAATTTTATGAAATTATTAAAAAAAGCATTCGCATTCACATTTATATTTATGCTGAGCGTTTCAGGACTGACAGGATATCAGGTAAACGCCTCAGAGGAGCAAAAACATCTGGATATCCTCTTCACCCATGATCTGCATTCTCATTTGAACAGCTTTCAAACGATTGTAGACGGGACACAGCAGGAGACCGGCGGGTTTGCCCGGCTGAAAACATTGATCAATGAGCATGAGAAAGAGAATACAGATACACTCATATTGGATGGCGGAGACTTTTCCATGGGAACTCTGATACAGACTGTATATGACACAGAGTCCGCCGAATTGCGGATGCTTGGATATCTGGGCTGTGATGTGACAACTCTGGGAAATCATGAATTTGATTACGGCTCCGATGGTCTGGCAGATATGCTGAACGCCGCAGTCAGTTCAGGCGAAAACCTTCCCAGGATGGTTGTGTGTAATGTGGACTGGGATGCAATGAAAAAAGCCGGCTTCAGTGAAGGACAGAAACAGATTTATGAAGCATTTCAGACATATGGAGTAAAAGACTATACGGTAATTCAAAAAGGTGATGTAAAGATTGCAGTACTGGGTGTTTTCGGCAAGGATTCTCTGGATTGCGCTCCTACCTGCGAGCTTCTTTTCAAAGACCCGTCAGAAGCAGCCAGAGAAACAGTAGAGGAAATAAAAAAGAACGAAGATGTAGACATGATCGCCTGTGTATCACACAGCGGAACATGGGAGGACGAAAAAGTATCAGAGGACGAAATCCTTGCAAAGAATGTTCCGGACATTGATCTGATCGTCAGCGGACATACCCACACACAGTTGGCAGAACCAATCCTGCAGGGAGATACCTGCATCGTATCCTGTGGAGAATATGGGAAAAACCTGGGAACACTTTCCATGACTCAGAAAGAGAATGGACGGTGGGAAACGGATACCTATGAGCTTGTTCCGGTTACGGATGAAATCAAAGCAGATGAAGCCACACAGAAGAAAATAGATGAATTGTCAGATACTGTTGATATCAATTATCTCTCCAATTTTGGTTATACCAGAGAGGAAATTCTGGCAGAGAATGATATTGAATTCAACAGCCTCAGTGAGATGGAAACAAAGCATGAGGAGTTAAATCTGGGAGATATCATATCAGATGCTTATGTATATGCAGTAGAGAATGTAGGAGACTCTGACGGAGAAAAAGTAGATGTTGCAATCGTACCTGCAGGAACTGTAAGAGATACTTATACAAAAGGCAATATAACAGTGGAGCAGGTATATAATTCCTTCTCGCTGGGAACAGGAAAGGACGGACTTGCGGGTTATCCTCTGATCAGTGCATATTTAACGGGAAAAGAACTGAAAACAGTGGCAGAGGTAGATGCCTCAATTTCAGATTTTATGACAATAGCCAGATTATATTGCAGTGGAATGAATTTCACCTATAATCCCCACCGCATGATCTTAAATAAAGTAATAGACTGTTATCTGACAGACAAGGACGGGGAAAGGGAAGAAATACAGGACGATAAATTATATCATGTTGTCACCGACCTGTACACAGGCCGTATGCTTGGCTCTGTTCTGGACAAATCCTATGGTCTGATATCCATCGTCCCCAAAGATAAAAACGGCAATCCCATAGAGAATCTGGAAGATTATGCAGTCATGGATGGAAAAAAAGAACTGAAAGCCTGGGCTGCAATTGCAGAGTATATGCAATCCTTTGAAGACACAGACAAAGACGGAATTGCAAATGTGCCGAAATATTATGATACAACACACGAAAGAAAAGTTATAGACAGCAGCAAAAACATCATAAATCTGATAAAACATCCGAATAAATTTGCCGTAGCGATTGTCGGGATCTGTATTGTGGCTGTTGGGGTGATTCTGCTGTTAATCTTTGGGGTTGTAAAGATTATCAGAAGAAGGAGATAGCATTTTACTATAAACATTGCATGATCAGTTGCTCTATCAGGAGGGTAAAGGGCGGATATGTGAAAAGCTATTTTATAGTGCAGACTATACAAGGATTTTGGACAGGGATTCTATTTGACAGATATTGAAGAACAGGCACAAAAGATGGCAATAAGAGTAGCCAGAATTTATAGAAAAACGCCAACTGTAAATGTTTATGAGATAGATGATAATATGGCATTGATATGGGGGTTGGTATATAATAGTAATTGTTTACTGAATGAGCAAAAAAATAACGAAAAGAGGAAGGTACATAATGAAAGTATTAATGCTCAACGGCAGCCCGAGAACAAAAGGAAATACATTTATTGCATTAGAAGAAATGAAAAAAGTATTCGAAGTAGAAGGTGTAGAAGCGGAAATTGTACAGGTAGGCAATAAAGATGTAAGAGGATGCATTGCCTGTAGACGTTGTGTGGAACTTGGCAAATGTGTTTTTGATGATGTGGTGAATGAACTGGCACCGAAATTTGAAGAAGCAGATGGAATTGTGGTTGCCAGTCCGGTATATTTTGCTTCAGCGAATGCTACACTGATTGCCACCCTTGACAGACTGTTTTTCAGCACATCTTTTGATAAAACAATGAAAGTGGGCGCAAGCGTGGTCTGTGCAAGACGTGGAGGCTGTTCAGCGACTTTTGATGAGCTGAACAAGTATTTTACCATATCAAACATGCCGATTGCGGCCAGCCAGTACTGGAATTGCATACATGGACGCGAACTGGGAGAAGCTGACAGGGATGAAGAAGGAAAGCAGACCATGCGTGTACTCGCCAGAAATATGACTTTTCTGATGAAGAGTATCGAACTTGGTAAAAAGCAGTTTGGACTTCCGGAGAAGGAAGAACGTGTATTTACTCATTTTATCAGATAGAGCTTCCTGAGTGCTTTTAACAACCGTAGCAAGAATTCCCTCACCTCTATAGGGACGCCACTGAAAAACTGTTTTTGTATACTATATATAGTATCTTAAAGTTGATTGATGTACTTTATTTTGCGCTAATTTATACGCAAAAAGGACTTTTTCAGTGGCCTTCTATAGGTGATGGGATGAATTGCATATTCGAGCATGTCTGCTCAAATTCATAAAAAATCGCAAAAACACTTGTTCTGATACAATAAATATATTATAATAGAAAAAAAGAACAATATGCTCTTGGAATTTGGACGGTCGAAATAAGCAATAAGTGAGTGTACATAATGAGTTTAGATAATAATTCTCATTCAGTGTTTTTGTTTGATTCTGGTTATGAAATATAGCAGAAAGATGCTGGACGATAAGATGTCAGAGAGAACAAAAGAAATCTTTGAAATATAGCACCTGTTGAAACAATCCATCAGTATATAGAGAGTCAGGGTGAGAAAGATAAACCGGGCAGTAAAAATAAGGATCTATCCAAATAAAGAACAGATAACCCAGATAGAGAAGACGATCGGCTGCAGTCGTTTTCTCTATAACCGGATGCTTGCGGATAAGATCCGTCATTATCAGGAAGAAAAAAAGATGCTGAAAAATACGCCGGCCGGATATAAAAAAGAATATCCATGGCTGAAAGAGGTAGATTCTCTTGCGCTGGCGAATGTACAGTTAAATCTGGAAGGGGCTTTCCGGAAATTTTTCCGGGAACCGGGAGTGGGATTTCCGCATTATAAATCAAAAAAACATTCGCGGAAATCCTATACAACGAATATGGTAAATGGGAATATCTGTCTGCAGGACAGGTTCCTGAAACTGCCAAAGATGCAGCCGGTAAAAATAAAACTCCACCGTATGATCCAGGAGGGATGGAAGCTGAAATCAGTGACTGTGAGCAGGGAACCGTCCGGAAAATATTTTGCCAGCCTGCTGTTCGACTGTGAAAACCAAACAGTGGAGAAAAGACAGGCGGAAAAATTCCTGGGGATGGATTTTGCCATGCATGGGATGTGTGTATTTTCTACCGGTGAAAGAGCCGGATATCCCATGTTTTACCGGAATGCAGAGAAAAAACTTGCCCGGGAACAGAGAAAACTTTCCAGATGTGAAAAGGGCAGCCGTAACTATCAGAAACAGAAGAAAAAGGTTGCTTTATATCATGAAAAGATAAAGAACCAGAGGAAGGATTTCCAGCATAAGCTCAGCCACAGCCTTGCAGAAGACTATGACGCAGTATGTGTGGAGGATCTGAACCTGAAGGGGATAGCCGGAGGCCTGCATTTCGGAAAAGGGATACAGGATAACGGATACGGTCAGTTCCTTTCCATGCTTGGATATAAGCTGGAAGAACGTGGAAAATATCTGATAAAAGTAGACAGATATTT
This sequence comes from Blautia wexlerae DSM 19850, assembly GCF_025148125.1. Classification (NCBI taxonomy): domain Bacteria; kingdom Bacillati; phylum Bacillota; class Clostridia; order Lachnospirales; family Lachnospiraceae; genus Blautia; species Blautia wexlerae. The sequence continues at coordinate 3,203,740 of NZ_CP102267.1, read as the reverse complement.
TGCATCCAGTAAGATATGCAGCGTATGCGGACATAAAAAGAAAGAGCTGGCATTATCAGAACGGATATACCTATGCGAATGTGGAAACCGGATGGACCGGGATGTGAATGCGGCGGTCAATATTCTGAAAGAAGGAAAAAGAATATATAAAAAATGTGCATAATAGCACAGAAAAGATCCGTAACCGGATAAAAAAAGAACCGCGGGACACGCGGGGATAGCCTGTTTTAGCTTTGCCCTGAAGGGCAATTGAGCAGGAAGCTCCCACTTCAAAATCTGTAAGATTTAAGTGGCGAGAGCATGTCACGAAATTTGATGAGATGCGTACAGAAATGTATAAAAGGCGTTTCTTCTGCTCCTGCGGGAGAGGATCTGACACTTCATCTTGGTCTGGATATTACCGGTTCGGAGACAGATAAGATTGATTTTGGAACCCCGGTAATGGAGGCTGTTAAAGACTTGAGGAAAAACGGAGGCTTGTCAGAAAACTCATGGATAACTTCCGGAATCCGCCAGCAGGAATATGAGTCCTATTATGCGGATAATGGTTCTCTTTTGTTTATCGGAATCTTTCTCGGTTCTCTTTTCCTTATGGGAACAGCTATGATTATTTATTATAAACAGATTTCCGAAAGATATGAAGATCAGAAACGATTTGAGATCATGCAGAAGGTTGGATTAAGTCTCGGGAGGTCAGAAGTTCTGTCCGCAGACAGATTCTGATGGTATTTTTCCTCCCGCTGTTAATGGCAATGCTTCATATTACCATGGCATTTCCAATGATCCGCCGGTTACTTTTACTTTTCGGAATGACGAATACGAAGCTGTTTATTGGATGTACGGCGGGAACAGTATTGATCTTTGCTGTTGTGTATGGGTTGATTTATCTTATGACGGCGCGTTCTTACTATCATATTGTAGAACGCAAATAAATATCAGGGTCAGAAGATTCTTAGATCATTCGTGTTTATACGATGAGATTTTGGAAACTTCTGACCCTGATATGTTTATTTATATTTTATGATTAGATAGAAATTTTCAGTCAAAAAGAATGAGCGTATTAGAGCGTGTTTGAAAAATCATTCAGCATTCCTTTTTGAATGTCAATCGGAAAATTTCAGGGAAAGGCTCTGTTGTTGAGAATGAAGTAAACAGTAACGTTATCTGCACTTCAGCCTTATATTTCCACTGTCAGTCTGGATCACCAGATTTCCGCCCGTTCCTTTTTGTGTGTAAGAAATATCACAGTCATCTTGGTCTTCCACCATCTTACCGGTCAGCGCATCATCTACATTGATATCTCCCATATCAGTATTCACCTGTATGTTCCATGTGCGCATCACGTCTTCTTTACCAATAAAACAAAGATCACCCATATCCGTTTTCACTTTCAGATTATTGAAATCACAATTTTTAAAAAATACATCTCCTGAATCCGTCTGAACGGCTCCATTTTCGATTTCGCATCCATTCAGCAATATATTGCTCATATCCGATTTAATATCTGCAAGCTTCCATTTCTGACCTTCCGGCACGTAAATTGTTACCACATTTTCATCTGTAGTAAGTGTTCCTTCACCCAAAAGACCCGACAAAAATCCGATATCAACATGATAATAAGTCTTCCCATCATTGTTATTTTCCTGAATCCTTAATTTACCATCCTTTACCTGATAACTGATCGGATCCTTTTTCTGATCGGATGCCCGATAAGAAATATAACAGTACTGATCATTTGAATTGACTACTTGCAAATTCATATCTGTCATGGAGATGTCTGCTGAGTCGAAATCATCAAGCTTTGTTTTCTTAAGAACCATCTCATTATCGCTTTTTTTTGCAGCTCCATCCATTTTGTTTAAATCCGCTGATTTCACATATTTACTTCCACCGCTCGCAACACCGATGCCCGTCAAAGCTGTACCACATACACAGCATCCGACTCCTACTGCAAGCCATGCCTTTGCCCATCTTTTCATCGTTCTAACCTCTCTCTCTTTCTGCCAGTGATCCGGCGTACCAGCTTCGCAATTAGCATGCTGCTCCATTTACATAGATATACGCACAACAGTACACCAAGGATGCCAGCGCCCACAGCCAACAGCCCACTTCCTGTAAGCATTGCAAAACCGCTCATAGAAAACGGGACTGCCAGTATACCGCGGACAAGGATTTTCCCGCCAATAAGCATCAGACATAAAACTACACATAACAAAATTGCAAATACACACACAACTAATGCAAGAACGACTGCAGCAAATGCTGCCAGAAGCGGAGCTCCTACCGGTGCTGCAAATAATACCAATAGCGCTATCCATACCACATGTTTTCCGGAACCTTTCTGTTCTGCTCTGGTCTGTCCATCTGTTTCATAATTCTGATGAGCTTCTATTTTCTTATTCAGAAGATTCGCCATCAGTTCTCTGGCAGCCTCCTTCGGCGTACCAAGTTCTTTCATCAGTTCTTCTGCTCCTTCCTCATCTGTCTCCTGAAAATACTCGGTAAAATATTCCATTGCATCTTCATAGTCCTGTCTCGGAAGCTTCCGCAGATATTTATGCAGCTGGTTTAAATATTCCTCTCTGCTCAACCTCTTATCCTCCCTTCAATAATTCCATCTACAGTGTCTTTGTAGATTTGCCATTCATTGCTCAGATATGCAATCTGTGCCTTGCCTTCTTCTGTAAGGGAATAGTATTTTCTCTTTCTTCCCTGATACTCCTGCGAATAGGTAGTCAGATATCCTGCACTTTGTAACTTCTTCAATATGGGATAGAGCGTAGATTCTTTAATGTCAGCAGCCTTCTTCACTGTCTGACTGATCTCATAGCCATAAGAATCCCTGCTTTCTACCACTGACAGTATCATATATTCAATCAATAATGCTGATACCGGAAAATACATGGAATCACCTCCTGGTATATATGTAAAATATTTATATATATAAATTTTATATATACTATACTTCGATGCTACCACAATGTCAATACATATATAAAATTTTTATATATATTTTTCGGAGTTCAATCGTTATGGTATCTCTGGACAATTTGCAATGGATTTCTGATATCAAACTATTCATTTGACTATCTTTTGGAGTGTGTTTGAACATATCGGTATTTCGTGGAGTCTGACTCCAATATGCAGGACCTCATGTGGTCATAAAAATATGCGCATCAGCCGTAAAACTGATGCGCACATAAAAATTATTTTACTGTAACTGTAATCACTTTATATACACCATTCTGTGCATATACCCATATCTTACAGTTTCCTTTTCTCATAGCTTTGATTACACCATCAGATGTCACAGTTACTACTTTTGTATTACTGCTTTCATAGTAGAGATTTCTGTGGTGTTTGATTTTTTTGTCTTTCTTTATTTCTATAGCTGTAATCTGAGCAGTTTTACCTTTCTTTAAGGTTACTTCTGTATCATTCTTCTTATTTCCAATCTTTATAATGGAAACAGCTTTGGCTACGCCGTATTTTCCATCCTTAGTTATTGAATGTACTGCTACGGAGGTACCTGTGATTACTTTCTTTCCATCCACCATCTTGTAAGCCTTTACAATGTACTTGTAGTAAGTTGCTTTTTTCAGCTTAGTGGCGTACAAATCAGAACTTCTGAATCAGCGGATGTTCTCGGTAGTACATCCTGGTGAAGTTCAGGAATTTCTGCATATTGTCACTGATATATTTCCCCTTTTTCCATATCATTCCGATCTTTATGCGGATGGGTGGACTGAGGGGAATTCCTTTTATGCCGGAAGAGGCAAATCTGTCGGTCATGCTGGAATAGAGAAAACTTCCATATTTACAGGTCTTTACTAGCTGCAAAATCGTATAAATCTGGCTGCTGCGCATGACGATATCCGGAATGTAACCGTCCATTTCGAAACGTGTTTTCAACAACTGGTTCTGTACGGAATCAGCATTGAAAAAGATTAAAGATTCTTTAGACATTTCTTTTGTGGTAACCACTTCTTTGTCTGCCAGTCGGTGGTCATCACTTACACAAAAAACAACCTGGTCGTTGGCAAGGAGAGCCTTGTTAAACTTATCAATATTATACTGTTCCATATTTACCAGAGCCAGATCCAGAGTGTCGTCCTGTACCAGATTGCAGGCACGGACAGAGCCATATTCCTCCAGAACAACAGCGATTTCCGGATATTGGTCATGAAATGCGATGAGAAGCTCAGGAAAAAAGACGGTGCTCAGCATAGGCGGAATTCCGATACGAAGAGGGGGCTTTACTCTCGCCATACTGGAGTAATCTGCCTGAAGCTCGGTGCAGTACTGAAGAATGTAGGTAGCTTTGTTATAAAGCTCTTCGCCTTCTTCGGTAAGAATCAGTCGGTTTCCCTTCCTATAGAAAAGGCTGATGCCGAATTCAATTTCCAGGTCGCGGATAGCAACGGACACAGTGGGCTGAGTAACGTATAATTCCTCGGCTGCCTTGGTGATACTGTGGCAGCGGCTTGCTGTGCAAAAGTAACGGAGTTGGTTAAGTGTCATAAGTAAATACCTCTAAGTTCGTTCTATATGTCATTTCTATAGCAATTGCAGTATTTTCTGAAACTGCTTTAAGTTATCTTCAAATAAAAAATACCATATACCTATCATAATTTCCATATTTATTTCTAAAGTTTTTTTTTAATGTAGTAATATTGCATAAAAAAAACCTGCTAAAATTGAGATTATAAAAATTTTTTATGGGGATATGCAACCCATTAATTTGTTTTTTTATACGTGCATGATTTATAATAAACTCATCAAAGGAAACGTGCACGGCCGGTACCTTTCAAGAGAGATTAATAAAAAAGACGGATAAGTAAGACAAAAGCGAAGAGCAAAATAAAAAACGAAATCACAGAGAAAAAGTGAAAGGAGATCAATAAAATGTCTCAACAAACAATCACACTGTTATTTCTTGTGTTTACGATCATTAGTTTCATCCTCGAAAAGATACCACTTGGGCTTACAGCTTCGATCTGTGCAATCGGATTGACACTCACCGGAGTAGTGGATGTATCTACAACGTTTTCACAGTATGTAAACAGTAACGTAATCCTTTGTGTTGGCATGTTTGTAGTAGGCCAGGCACTATTTGAAACAGGAATGGCAAATAAAATCGGAGGTCTGGTCACCAGATTTGCCAGAACAGAAAGAACATTGATTATTGCAATCATGGTAATCGTAGGTGTGATGTCCGGATTCTTATCAAACACAGGTACAGCAGCAGTGCTGATCCCTGTAGTCTGTGGAATCGCTGATGAATCCGGCTATTCAAGAAGCCGCCTTTTGATGCCACTGGTATTTGCAGCAGCGCTTGGCGGGAATCTTTCCATCATCGGTGCACCCGGAAACCTGATGGGTGTAAACGCACTTCAGGAAATGGGGCTTTCCACAAGCTTTTTCATGTATGCACCGGTGGGAGTCCCGATGCTTCTGGTAGGAATTATCTACTTCGTTTTCATTGGATACAGATTTCTTCCGGATGGAAAAGGGGCTGTAGGGGCAACTGTTGAAAAACAGAAAGATTTCAGTGATGTACCGAAATGGAAACAGACTGTTTCACTGGTAGTTCTGATACTTGTGATTCTTGCAATGATTTTTGAGAAACAGATCGGAGTCAGCATTGAGATTTCTGCATGCATCGGAGCAATCATTCTGGTGCTGGTTGGAGTTCTTTCAGAAAAAGAAGCACTGGCTTCCATTGATCTGAAAGTAGTATTCCTTTTTGGAGGATCTCTTACACTTGCCAAAGCCCTGGACACAACAGGTGCCGGTGAACTGATAGCAGATAAGATCGTAGGACTTCTGGGTGCAGACCCGAACCCGATTGTGCTTCTTCTGGTAATATTCATTGTAACCTGTGCACTGACAAACTTCATGTCAAACACGGCCACAACCGCACTGATGATCCCAATTGCAGTTTCTCTGGCAAACAACCTTGGTGCGGATCCGAGAGCTGTTGTTATCGCAACTGTTATCGCAGGCTCCTGTGCATATGCAACACCGATTGGAATGCCTGCAAATACTATGGTAGTAGGACTTGGAGGATATAAATTCAAGGATTACGTGAAATCAGGTTTACCGTTGATTCTGGTATCCTTCGTGATCTGTATGATCCTTTTGCCTGTTCTGTTCCCGTTCTATCCGTGAGAGGATAAACCATATGAGACGGAAGATTTTCCGCTTAATGTAAATGTATCAATAGAAATAAAGCAGAAAACATGCTGCTTTAGATAAATAACCCAAAATTAAAAGCCAAACAACCCTAAACCATTGAATGATCAGGAGGTAAATCATGACTAAGGAAAATGGAGTTAAAGTATTAACAGACATGGTAGCAGATTTTGTTGCCCACATTGGAAAAAAATTACCGGACGACGTAGTAACAAAACTGGAAGAGCTTGGTTCTCAGGAAAGCGCAGCACTTCCAAAAGTACTTTATGAGACAATGACTAAGAACCAGGGACTGGCTGTAGAGCTGAACCGCCCAAGCTGCCAGGACACAGGAGTTCTTCAGTTCTGGCTGAAATGCGGAACTAATTTCCCGTACATCAACGAGCTGGAAGCCCTTTTGAAAGAAGCTGTTGTACAGGCTACTTTTGCAGCACCATTAAGACATAACTCTGTAGAAACTTTTGACGAGTACAACACCAAGAAAAACGTTGGAAAAGGAACTCCGACTGTATGGTGGGACATCGTTCCAAACAGTGATAAATGTGAGATTTACGCATACATGGCAGGAGGCGGATGTACTCTTCCGGGAAAAGCAATGGTACTTATGCCAGGTGCAGGATATGAAGGCGTTACCGATTTTGTTCTTGATCAGATGACAACTTACGGACTGAATGCTTGTCCTCCGCTTCTTGTGGGTGTAGGTGTAGGAACATCTGTAGAGACAGCAGCCCTCAACTCCAAGAAAGCACTTATGCGTCCGATCGGTTCTCACAATGACAATGCAAATGCAGCAAAAATGGAGAGGCTTCTGGAAGACGGAATCAATGCAATCGGCCTTGGACCGCAGGGAATGGGCGGAAAATATTCTGTAATGGGTGTTAATATCGAGAATACAGCCCGTCATCCGTCTACAATCGGTGTAGCAGTAAATGTAGGCTGCTGGTCACACCGCCGTGGTCACCTGACCGTAAATTCTGACCTTACAGTAACCTGTGATACACATTCCACATGGAAATTCAACGCATAATCGGAGGGAAAAAACATGATCGAAATCAGAGGAGATAAAAAAGTTCTTATTACACCAATCAGTGAAGAAGACCTGGCTGACATCAAAATCGGTGATATTGTATGGCTGGACGGAGAGCTGATGACCTGCCGTGATGTGGCACATCGCCGTCTGGTTGAGTATGGAAGAGAACTTCCATATGATATCAAGGACAAAGCAATTTTCCACGCTGGCCCAATCGTTCGTAAAATTGAGGGAACAGAAGATGACTATGAAATGGTTTCCGTTGGACCGACAACCTCCATGCGTATGGAGAAATTTGAGTATGAATTTACTAAGCTTACAGGTGTAAGAGTAATCGTTGGAAAAGGCGGAATGGGACCGAATACAGAGCGTGCATGCAAAGAATTTGGTGCGATCCACTGTGTATTCCCGGCTGGCTGTGCAGTAGTAGCTGCAACAGAGGTTGAGAAGATCGTAGAACATCACTGGGATGAGCTTGGAATGCCTGAGACCTTATGGTGCAACAAGGTAAAAGAATTTGGTCCGCTGATCGTATCTATCGATGCACAGGGGCGCAACCTGTTTGAAGAAAACAAGGTTATCTTCAATGAGAGAAAAGAAGCTGCTAAGCAGGCTATTTATCCGGAAGTTAAGTTTATTAAATAATGCATTTCAGTTTTACAAAAGTAAAAACCGTACGATTTCTTCTTTATTGTTTCAAAGATAAAAAAAGATAAACATCATCTAAGATGAAAAGAAAAGGTGGCTCACAGATTTCCTTCATACATGGTCTGTGGGCTGCTTTTTTCTGTATACGAAATTTAAATAAATAGTAACTTTAACCGAATCAAGTAAGTCCCCTGCGGAGGTTGCGAAAAGCAATAAGCAGTGGGTGGGGACTCGCATACAAATGATTATGCCACTGCTACATCTTTTTCCTACGCCTTGAAATAAAAAAAATTATCCTGCAAGATTGTTTCAGGAATTAACATGTCGACACATTAGAGCGTGTCTGAAAAATCATTCCCGCAATCTGCACGCCCCACTTTGCGATATATTTTGTCCGAATTCGGTTGTCGTAGCCCATGAATTTTGGCAAGTAAAGATTATCTGAAAACTGAAAAACAGGTATAAAAAATAAATATAGGGCTGTTGCAATGACGGAAAATAAGGTATGATATCTGCAGAAGCATGATACATGTTTCCATAACCCGGGTGAAGTAAATGAAAAAGGCAATAATCTGTTGAGATATCTTCACCGGATAGACACAAAATCATTTGGAGAAAGTTATATGAAAAAGTTTAGGTTAAATGTACAGAGACATATCTGCATTTTATTATGCCTTATTTTATATATTACTGTGCTTCCCCTTCCTGTATCAGCAGAGGAAGCAAAATCCAAAACAGTCAGAGTAGGCTGGTATGAGGGAACCTATAATACCACAGGACCAGACGGTCAGAGGAGAGGCTACAGCTACGAATACCAGCAGGCAGTAGCTGCGCATACCGGATGGAAATATGAATATGTGGAGGGAAGCTGGGCAGAACTGATGAGTATGCTGAAAAATGGACAGATCGATCTGCTGGGAGGCATTTCCTATACAGAGGAACGTTCCACTTCCATGCTTTTTTCAGAATTGCCTATGGGAGAGGATAAATATTACCTGTATGTGGATACTTCTAATACAGATATCTCCATTTCAGATCTGACTACATTAAATGGAAAAAGAATCGGTATGCTGCCGAATGCACTTCCTGCCGAAATGTTCCATGAGTGGGAGAAAAGTCATGGAGTGAACACGCAGCAGGTTGATATTACCGGTGTAGATGATGTTCGTCAGAAATTGAAAAATCATGAAATTGACGGATTTGTTTTAAATGAATCTCCACAGTGGGAAAGAGACGATATTTCTCCTGCTATTCTGATTGGTAGCTCCTATAATTATTTTGCAGTCAGCAAAAAACGCCCGGATTTGAAAGAAGAGCTGGATCAGGTAATGCAGAAGATAGAGAGGGAGAATCCTTTTTATACAGACGATCTTTATAAAAGGTATCTCTCCGCAAATTCCCTTGAAACTCTTACGGATGAGGAACAGAACTGGCTGGAACAGCATGGGGCGGTCCGGATTGGATATCTGAAAAATGATGTGGGTATCAGCCTTGTGGATACGGAGTCAGAGAAACCGGTAGGAATTATTAACGATTATATTAGTCTGGTATCCGGTTATCTGGGTGAACAAGCCATAGAATTTCAACTGACAGGTTTTGAATCCCAGGAGAAAGAGCTGCAGGCATTAAAGGATAACAGGATTGATATGATTTTTCATATGAACCAGAATCCATATGAAGCTGAGCAGAATGATATTGTATTGTCAAATACTGTTTTTGAAATTAATGTTGCAGTACTCACCGGTGTTAAGAAGTTTGATGAAAATAAAGAGAATACAGTAGCAGTGAGCAGGAATAACCTGCTGGGGAAGTGGTATATTTCTTTTAATTATCCATTCTGGAAAATAAAGGAATACGACTCATCTGCTGAGGCCGATAAAGCAGTTCAAAGTGGCGAGGCAGACTGCTTTGTTGTGAAGGCAGGACAGTCATTAAAGACACTGGAGGACAGCAAAATGCGCAGTATTTTTCTTACGAAATCCGGCGCTTCCTGCTTTGCGGTCACCAGGGAAAACACAACATTAATGAATATCCTGAACAAAACCATTCAGACTCTGCCTGCTTCCAGACTTTCCAGTCAGTTTTACGTATATGAAAACGCACCGGGCAAGGTTACTCTGGCAGAATACATAAAGGATAATCTGCGGGTAGTTTCCATTTGGTTTGTAAGTGTGGTCTTGATTATTGTATGGATTATAGTTTATCTGCTGATACAAGCGAGAAAAGCCAAGATTCAGGCAGAAAAGGCTAATGCCGCCAAATCAGATTTCCTTTTCAATATGTCTCACGATATCCGGACACCCATGAATGCCCTGCTGGGATACAGTGAGCTGATAAAAAGGGAACTGACTGATCCGAAACTTCTGGATTATCAGGAGAAGATGGAACAGTCCGGAAATCTGCTTCTGTCTATTATCAATAATGTGCTGGACATGGCCCGGATTGAAAGCGGTAAGGTGGAACTGGATGAAGATTATGTGAAGATCAGAGATATTTATCAGGGAATTTACAAAATTTTCCAGGCGGAAGCGGAGAAAAAAGGTATTCACCTTAAGATGGAATGCGATGTCAAGCATGAGCACGTAATCTGCGATGAGACGAAGAACAGGGAAATTTTCCTCAATCTGATCAGTAATGCGGTAAAATATACAGCTTCAGGGGGAAGAGTTACCATAAGGATCACAGAGCTTGACTGTGACAGGAAAGACTATGTGCGGATACGGACTCAGGTAATTGATACAGGTATCGGAATGAGCGAAGAATTCCTTCCATCTCTCTTTGAGGCTTTTGCCAGGGAACGAAATACAACAGACGGAAAGATTGCGGGAACAGGTCTGGGAATGCCGATCATAAAGAAGTATATTGATATGATGTACGGAACTATTGAAGTAGAAAGTAAGCAGGGAGAAGGAAGTAAATTTACAGTTACCCTGGAATACAGGATTGCTGATAAGAGTTACTATGAACGGGCTACGGAAAAATTTTCAGATATGGATGAAACCAGGATCAGCGGAAAACATATTTTGCTTGCAGAGGATAATGATCTGAATGCGGAAATCGCAGAGTTTATCCTGGAGGATATGGGACTTATAGTTGAACGTGTTGAGGATGGAGTTCAATGTGTGTCAAGGATAGAACAGAAACCGGCAGGTACCTATGACCTGATCCTTATGGATATCCAGATGCCGAACATGGACGGCTACAGGGCAACTGAGATGATCCGCGGACTGTCAGATAAAGACAAAGCCACTATTCCAATCATAGCCATGACAGCCAATGCCTTTGAGGAAGACAGAAAAAAGGCACTGGCAAAAGGAATGAACGGACATATTGCAAAACCTGTTGATGCAGAAAAAGTTGAGAAGACTATTTGTTCGGTTTTAGGCAGCCAGAGCGAACAGTAACGCGATACGTATTACTGTTCGCTCCGTTCGCAGTAACGTAGCCAAAATTCATTCCAGATAGCCTGCGGCAATGGAATTTTGGCTTGTATGTCTCGGGATTTTGGCATATTCATGCCAAAACACCTCGCGGAATAGTAGCGTGTGAACAGTAGCGACACGTTCTAAAGTGCAGAACAGGTATTCGCTTGTTCTGTACTTTTTTTATATAGGATGATATACTGAAAACATAACCATACTAAAACATATCTCAATTTTTGATAAGCGAAATTTGATTAAAACAGGAGAATATTATGGATCATTTTAAATTGCACTCCGAATACAAACCAACCGGTGACCAGCCTCAGGCAATCGAGAAACTGGTCGAAGGTTTTAAACAAGGCAACCAGTTCGAGACTTTACTGGGGGTCACAGGCTCCGGTAAGACCTTCACTATGGCGAACGTCATCGCCCAGCTTAATAAACCAACCCTCATCCTCGCCCACAACAAAACTCTCGCGGCGCAGCTTTACGGTGAGATGAAAGAATTCTTCCCTGAGAACGCAGTGGAATATTTTGTCTCCTATTATGACTACTATCAGCCGGAGGCTTATGTCCCGTCTTCAGACACCTATATTGCCAAAGACTCCTCCATCAATGACGAGATTGACAAACTCCGTCTCTCTGCCACAGCCGCAATGTCAGAGCGGAAAGACGTAGTGGTCATTTCCTCCGTTTCCTGTATCTACGGACTGGGTTCCCCTCAGGAATTCTTTGACATGATGATTTCCCTGCGTCCGGGAATGACCAAAGACAGGGATGAGGTAATCCGGGAGCTGATTGACATTCAGTACACCAGAAATGAGATGGACTTCCACCGAAGCACCTTCCGTGTCCGTGGAGATACCCTGGAAATTTTTCCTGCCAACAGCTCCGATACAGCCGTGAGAGTAGAATTTTTCGGAGATGAGATCGACCGTATTTCAGAAATTGATGTACTGACAGGAGAAATCAAATGCCAGCGTTCTCATATCAGCATCTTCCCTGCATCCCACTATGTAGTGCCAGCAGAACAGATTCAGAGAGCAGCTGTAGCAATAGAAGAAGAATTAAAAGAACGTGTAGAGTATTTCAAAAGCGAAGACAAGCTTCTGGAAGCCCAGCGAATCTCAGAACGCACCAATTTCGACATTGAAATGATGAAAGAAACCGGATTCTGTTCAGGAATCGAAAATTATTCCAGACATCTGTCAGGATTAAAGCCCGGACAGCCGCCATACACACTGCTGGACTATTTTGGAGATGACTTCTTACTTATTATAGACGAATCTCATATCACAGTACCTCAGGTAGGAGGAATGTACGCCGGTGACCAGAGCCGGAAGCAGACATTGGTGGACTATGGTTTCCGTCTTCCTTCGGCAAAGGACAACCGTCCTTTAAGCTTCGAAGAATTCGAATCCAAACTGGATCAGGTCATGTTTGTATCTGCCACTCCGGGACAATATGAGTATGATCATGAACTCCTCCGTGCAGAACAGATCATCCGTCCAACCGGACTTCTGGATCCGAAAGTAGAAGTCCGCCCCATTGAAGGCCAGATCGATGATCTGATCGGAGAAGTAAACAAAGAAGTGTCAAAGAAACACAAAATCCTGATTACCACTCTCACCAAACGAATGGCAGAAGACCTGACAGAATATATGAAAGAAGTAGGAATCAGAGTCCGTTACCTCCATTCCGATATCGATACCTTAGAGCGTGCCCGCATTATTCGTGATATGCGTCTGGATGTTTTTGATGTTCTGGTAGGAATCAACCTTCTTCGAGAAGGCCTGGACATCCCGGAGATCACCCTGGTAGCAATCCTGGATGCAGACAAAGAAGGCTTCCTCCGTTCCGAAACCTCTCTCATCCAGACCATCGGACGAGCTGCCCGAAACAGTGAAGGCCATGTAATCATGTACGCAGACAACATGACCGATTCCATGCACAAAGCCATCACCGAAACCAACCGCCGCCGAACCATCCAGGAAGCCTATAACAAAGAACACGGAATCACTCCGACTACTATCAAAAAAGCAGTCCGCGACCTCATTGCCGTATCCAAAGCAGTAGCCGAAACCGAAGTCCGACTCCAGAAAGACCCAGAGTCCATGACCCGCAAAGAACTCACCAAACTCATCGCCCAGGTAGAAAAACAAATGCGCGCCGCAGCCGCAGACCTCAACTTTGAACAGGCCGCCGAACTCCGCGATAAAATGATCGACCTGAAAAAGAATCTGGATATTTTAGATAAATAGTGCTATACTGAGTCTTTTTCATCTGTGTAATCGAATTTGAAGACAAGCAAGTGATATAGTTATTCTATAGCAATTCTCTAAAATAATGTATCTTAATCCAGTCCATCAGAGTGTGAAATCCTGCGTCAGATATCTTCCTTGTCTTTCGCACTTTGCTGAACTGTCTTAAATGCATTATTTACAAGGATTGCTATAGAAGAGGCGATTCGCCTCCCAGGCGAGAGCCCCGCCTGTATAATCGTCCTGAACAGCCAGCGGGGAGAAATTATTGATATTGTGTGCATTTGCAGGATGCTTAGAGATACTTAGTCTGCAGAAATCTGCGTTATGAGCCGGCTGCATCACCTGTCTGAGCGGAGTCTGAGACGGAGCGAGTTTGACAAGCCGGCTCATGCCTTTAGCAGATTTCTGCAGACTTAGTATCTCTTAGCGTCCGAAACCGCACACAATATCAATAATTTCTCCCCGCGTCCCTTTTCTATAACATAATCTTAATAACCCCTATTGTTCATAAAATAACAAAAAATTCACAAAATAATATTGACAAACCAAATCAAGAGTGCTATCTTATGAGCATAAGGTGTTAGCACTCCTAAAACATGAGTGCTAACAAACCAAAACAAAGGCAGTAAAGGAGTGGAACTTCATGGATCAGGAATTAGATGATCGTAAAAAGAAAATACTAAAAGCCATCATCAAAACCTACATGGAAACAGGCGAACCGGTGGGTTCCCGGACCATTTCCAAGTTTGCAGATTTAAATGTAAGCTCTGCCACCATCCGGAATGAGATGTCAGACCTGACAGATATGGGATATATCGTACAGCCCCACACCTCAGCCGGAAGAATTCCTTCTGATAAAGGTTATCGCCTCTACGTAGACGAGCTGATGAAAGAAAAGGAATCAGAGGTTCAGGAAATCAAGGATCTCATGATAGAGAAAACTGACAAACTGGATAAAATGTTGAAGCAGGTAGCAAAGGTACTGGCCTCCAATACCAACTATGCAACAATGATCTCTGTTCCACAGTACAGCGGAAGCAAGATTAAATTCATCCAGCTTTCCCGTGTGACACCCCTTCAGCTTGTGGCAGTAGTAGTGAGTGATAACAATGTCATCCGAAACCAGATCATCAATCTGGATGAGGAGATGGACGATCAGACAATCCTGAAATTAAATCTTCTTCTTAACACCAACTTAAATGGGGTGCCCATTCAGGATATCAATCTGGGAATGATTGCCCGCCTGAAAGAACAGGCAGGTGTACATGGCTCTGTGGTTGGCACAGTCCTTGATGCAGTGGCAGACACCATCCAGGTAGACGAAGACGATATGCAGATATATACTTCAGGAGCAACCAACATTTTCAAGTATCCGGAGCTTGCAGACACAAGCAAAGCGAGCGAGCTGATTTCAGCATTTGAAGAGAAGCAGGATCTGGTAGACCTGGTGAAAGAGAGAATGTCTGATACAGAGAACACAGGAATTCAGGTGTACATTGGTGATGAGATGCCGGTGCAGACCATGAAAGACTGCAGTGTAGTCACAGCCACTTACGAACTTGGAAAAGGAATGCATGGTACCATCGGTATCATCGGTCCCAAGCGTATGGATTATGCAAACGTAGTTGACAGCCTGAAGGCTTTGAAAGTCCAGCTGGACGAACTGATTAAGAAAGAGAGTTAGAAAGGCGGTAATAGAGAGTGTCAGAAGAAACAAAGAACACAGCTCAGGAAGAAGAGACAACAGATACTCCGGTAACAGAAGAAACTGTTGAGAATGAACCTGAAGTTGTAGAGAACGGCGAAGCAGAAACAGAGGAAATCCCGGTAGAGGACGGAGACGAGGAAGCTTCCCAGGATGACAAGAAAGACAGCAAATCAAAAACTTCTTTCTTCGGCAAGAAGAAAAAAGAAAAAGATAAATTTGAACAGCAGATTGAAGAACTTACAGACAGGCTGAAACGAAACATGGCTGAATTCGATAACTTCCGTAAGAGAACGGAGAAAGAGAAATCCAGCATGTATATCATCGGAGCCAAGGACATAGTTGAGAAAATGCTTCCGGTTGTGGATAACTTCGAGAGAGGTCTTGCACAGGCACCTGAAGGAGATTCTTTTGCAGATGGCATGAAGATGATCTATAAACAGCTGATCACCACATTAGATGAGCTGGGCGTGAAACCGATTGAAGCAGTGGGTAAGGAATTTGATCCGAACTTCCACAACGCAGTAATGCATGTGGAGGATGAAGAAGCTGGTGAGAATATTGTGGTAGAAGAATTCCAGAAGGGTTACACCTACAAGGATTTCGTAGTCCGCCACAGTATGGTAAAAGTAGCCAACTAATTTACATGAAAATATAGAATATATCAAATCTAGTTGAAAATAAACAGGAGGAACAAGATTATGGGAAAAATCATTGGTATTGACTTAGGTACAACAAACAGCTGTGTAGCCGTAATGGAAGGCGGACAGCCAACAGTTATCGCTAATACAGAAGGCGCAAGAACAACACCATCAGTTGTCGCTTTCACAAAAACAGGAGAACGTCTTGTAGGTGAACCTGCAAAACGTCAGGCAGTAACAAACGCAGAGAGAACAATCTCTTCCATTAAAAGAGAGATGGGTACTGACTATCGTGTAACAATCGACGACAAGAAATATTCCCCACAGGAAATTTCCGCTATGATTCTTCAGAAACTGAAAAAAGATGCAGAAGGATACCTTGGTGAGAAAGTTACAGAAGCAGTTATTACAGTTCCTGCATATTTCAATGATGCTCAGCGTCAGGCAACAAAAGATGCCGGTAAAATCGCAGGTCTTGATGTAAAACGTATCATCAACGAGCCAACAGCAGCAGCTCTTGCATATGGCCTTGACAATGAAAAAGAACAGAAGATCATGGTATACGATTTAGGTGGCGGTACATTCGATGTATCTGTAATCGAAATCGGTGACGGCGTTATCGAAGTACTTTCCACAGCAGGTAACAACCGTCTTGGTGGTGATGACTTCGACCAGAAAGTTACAGATTACATGCTTGCAGAGTTTAAGAAAGCAGAAGGCGTAGACTTAAGCAATGATAAGATGGCACTTCAGAGATTAAAAGAAGCTGCAGAGAAAGCAAAGAAAGAGCTTTCTTCCGCAACAACTACAAACATCAATCTGCCATTCATCACAGCTACAGCAGAAGGCCCGAAACACTTCGATATGAACCTTACAAGAGCTAAATTCGATGAATTAACACATGACTTAGTAGAAATGACAGCAGAACCGGTACGTCGTGCACTTTCAGATGCAGGTATCACAGCATCTGAACTTGGCCAGGTACTTCTGGTTGGTGGATCTTCCCGTATCCCGGCTGTTCAGGATAAAGTAAGACAGTTAACAGGCAAAGAGCCAAGCAAGAACCTGAACCCGGATGAGTGTGTAGCACTTGGTGCTTCTATCCAGGGTGGTAAACTTGCAGGTGATGCAGGTGCAGGTGATATCCTTCTTCTGGATGTTACTCCACTGTCACTGTCCATCGAGACAATGGGTGGTATTGCAACAAGACTGATTGAGAGAAATACTACAATTCCTACAAGAAAGAGCCAGATTTTCTCAACAGCAGCAGACAACCAGACAGCAGTAGATATCAACGTTGTACAGGGTGAGCGTCAGTTTGCAAAAGACAACAAATCCCTTGGTCAGTTCCGTCTGGACGGAATCCCGCCAGCACGTCGTGGCGTTCCGCAGATTGAAGTTACATTTGATATCGATGCAAACGGTATCGTAAATGTATCTGCTAAGGATCTTGGAACAGGTAAAGAACAGCACATCACAATCACAGCTGGTTCTAACATGTCTGATTCCGATATCGACAAGGCAGTAAAAGAAGCTGCTGAGTTTGAAGCACAGGATAAGAAACGTAAAGAAGCAATCGATACAAGAAACAATGCTGATTCCATGGTATTCCAGGTTGAGAATGCACTGAAAGAAGCCGGAGACAAGATCGATGCTAATGATAAAGCTGCTGTAGAAGCAGACCTGAACGCACTGAAAGATTTACTGTCTCAGACTGCAAATGCAGAAGAGATGACAGATTCTCAGGTAGCAGATATCAAAGCTGCTCAGGAGAAGATGATGGAAAGTGCTCAGAAGCTTTTCGCTAAAATGTATGAGCAGACACAGCAGGCAGGCGGCCAGGCAGGACCGGACATGAATATGGGCGGCGGTGCAGCAGGCAGCACAGATGCAGGAAACAACGATGATGTTGTAGATGCTGATTACAAAGAAGTATAATGTGACATTTCTGTAAAAGCAGAGATTTGCAACGGAAATATCAATAATAACTGTTCAGTGGGAGAGTCTCTCTCACTGAATAGTTGTGTTATAAATAAAACGGGTATAGGATTAAAATCATGGCTGATAAGAGAGATTATTATGAAGTCTTAGGCGTGGACAAAAGCGCCGATGACGCAACACTTAAAAAAGCATATCGTAAGCTGGCCAAGAAGTATCACCCGGATGTAAATCCAGGAGATAAAGAGGCTGAGGCGAAATTTAAAGAGGCAACAGAGGCTTACACCATCTTAAGCGATCCGGAGAAGAGAAAACAGTATGACCAGTTTGGCCATGCGGCTTTTGAAAACGGTGGAGGAGGTGCCGGCGGCGGCTTCGGAGGTTTTGATTTTAACGGTGCTGATATGGGTGATATCTTCGGCGATATTTTCGGCGATTTATTTGGCGGCGGCAGCAGAAGTAGACGTGCTAATAATGGTCCGATGAAGGGAGCTAATCTCCGCGCACGCGTAAATATTACTTTTGAAGAAGCTGTCTTTGGCTGTGAGAAGGAACTGGAGATCGTACTGAAAGACGAGTGCACCACCTGTCATGGAACAGGTGCGAAGCCGGGTACTTCACCGGTAACCTGTCCGAAATGTCATGGAGAAGGTCAGGTTGTTTATACACAGCAGTCCATGTTTGGAATGGTGCGTAATGTACAGACTTGTCCGGATTGTCATGGATCAGGTAAGATCATCAAGGATAAATGTACTTCCTGCCGCGGAACCGGATATACATCTTCAAGAAAGAAGATTCAGGTATCTGTACCTGCAGGTATTGACAATGGTCAGAGCATCCGCATCCGTGAGAAGGGTGAACCGGGTACAAACGGAGGTCCGAGAGGCGATCTGCTTGTAGAAGTAAATGTTGCACGTCATCCGATCTTCCAGAGACAGGATATGAATATCTTCTCTACTGCGCCTCTTACATACGCGCAGGCAGCACTGGGCGGTACTGTACGTATCAACACAGTGGATGGAGAGGTTGAATATGAAGTGAAACCCGGAACTCAGACAGACACAAGGATCCGTCTGAAAGGAAAAGGTGTACCGTCTCTGAGAAACAAGAATGTACGTGGCGATCATTATGTGACTTTTGTTGTGCAGGTTCCTACAAACCTCAACGAAGAAGCAAAAGAAGCACTGCGCAAATTCGATGAGGCGTGTGGTAACCGTCCGAAATCAAAAGATTCTGATGATTTTGAAAAACCGGAAAAGAAGAAAAAGAGTTTCATGGATAAATTAAAAGAGACTTTTGAGGATTAATTATAAAAGAAAATTAAAGAAAAGAGGTTTACCCTCTTTTCTTTTTTTGTATAGTCGTGTATATTGAAGAGTAACGGTAAAAATCAGATGAACAGACAGGAATAAAAGTTTCCTGAGAAATGGAGAGATATTTGACAAAAACAGAGAAGATCGCAGCTTTTAGGGAGAAGTATCTCCCTGTATGGGTAATTTTGCCGCTGATAAGCATTTTTGTATTAAACTGTCTTATTTACTGGGGAAGCGGAGTACTGACAGCAGACAGATATCATTTTGATTTTACCATGTCACTGGACAGGGCAGTGCCGTTAATACCACAGTTTATCTGGATTTATATTCTGGCATTTCCTTTTTGGGCAGTGAATTATATTCTGGCTGCACAGAGAGGAAAAGATGGATTTTATCGGTTTGTGGCAACTGATCTGACTGTTCATATTACATGTTTTATTATTTTTCTGGTTTTGCCAACTACCAATGTCAGACCTGAGCTTGCAGGAACTACATGGTCCCAGCAGATGCTTAAGTTTGTTTATCTCATGGATGGTGGAAACAGTCCGTCTAACTTATTTCCGTCAATCCATTGTTATGTAAGCTGGCTGAGCTGGCGCGGAGTCAGTAAATCAGAGAATATTCCAAAATGGTATCAGCATTTTTCACTGATATTTGCAATACTGATCATTATTTCTACCCAGGTGCTTAAACAGCATTATCTGGTGGATGCCATTGCCGGAGTTGCACTGGTAGAACTGGCGTGGAGATTTTACAGCAAAGGAAACCGCCACGAGATATTCAGACATTTTTTTGAAAAAATAAGTGAAGCATGCAGTCGGTGGGTAAATAAGAATTGACTGGATGTGGTGAGATGCTGCATTATGGGAATAGCTGCAGAGTAACAGAGAATGGGCCAGACATATTTTTGGATGATAATAGTTAATTATATAACATAAAGAAATGGAGACAATTACATGAAGTGGAACCGTTTTACAGTAAAAACGAAAACAGAAGCAGAAGATATCGTTATCAGCACACTTGCAGAAGTCGGCATTGAAGGCGTGGAAATTCAGGACAAACAGCCTCTGACTGAGGAAGACAAGGCTCAGATGTTTGTAGATATTATGCCGGAAGGACCTGCAGATGACGGCGTTGCCTATCTGAATTTTTATCTGGAAGAAGATGCAGACAAAGAAGCAATCCTGAAAGATGTTCGTGAAGCATTAGATGACCTGAAGAATTTTATGGACATCGGAGAAGCTACCATTGAAGAATCTCAGACAGAGGACAAGGACTGGATCAACAACTGGAAACAGTATTTCCACCAGTTCTATGTAGATGATATCCTTATCGTACCGTCATGGGAAGAAGTAAAAGCAGAGGATAAAGACAAGATGATCCTCCACATTGATCCGGGTACAGCCTTCGGTACAGGTATGCATGAGACTACTCAGCTTGTGATTCGCCAGTTAAAGAAATATGTAACACCGGATACAGAGATGCTTGACGTAGGAACCGGAAGCGGTATCCTTGGTATCGTTGCCCTGAAACTTGGTGCGAAACATGTACTGGGAACAGACCTTGATCCATGTGCAGTTCCTGCAGTTGCAGAGAATAAAGAAGCAAACCAGATCGTGGATGAAACTTTTGATATGGTGATCGGAAACATCATTGACGATAAAGCGATTCAGGATCAGGCAGGATATGAAAAATATGATATCGTAACAGCAAATATCCTTGCAGATGTTCTGATCCCTCTGACACCGGTAATTGTAAACCAGATGAAAAAAGGCGCTTACTACATTACTTCCGGTATTCTTGATGTGAAAGAAGAAGTTGTAGTGGAGGCAGTAAAAGCAGCAGGCCTGACGGTCGTAGAAGTGACACATCAGGGCGAGTGGGTTTCCGTAACAGCAAGAAAGGACTGATCCTATGCAGCGTTTTTTTGTGGAGCCTTATCAGATTGAGAAAGAGGCACACCGTATCCACATCAATGGGACGGATGTAAATCATATTAAAAACGTTCTCCGCATGAAATGTGGGGAGGATGTGTGGATCAGTGACGGAGGAGATAAAGAATACCGCTGCCAGATTGAAGAACTGGGAGAGGATGAGGTTCTGCTGCATATCCTCTATGCACAGGAGCCGGAATATGAGCTGCCAAATAAAATTTATCTTTTCCAGGGACTGCCGAAAGCAGACAAGATGGAACTGATCATCCAGAAAGCAGTAGAGTTGGGAGCTTTTTCTATAATCCCGGTAGAGACAAAGCGATGTGTGGTGAAACTGGATGTTAAGAAGGCAGCAAAGAAGGTGGTTCGCTGGCAGCAGATCGCAGAGAGTGCAGCAAAGCAGTCCAAGCGAATGCTGATCCCGGAAATCCATGAAGTAATGACCTACAAACAGGCACTGGAATTTGCGAAACAGTTAGATGTAAAACTGATCCCGTACGAACTTGCCAAAGGAATGAAAGAAACCAGAGAAATCCTCAGCGAGATTAAGCCTGGACAGTCTGTCGGTATCTTTATCGGACCGGAGGGTGGATTCGAGGAAGAAGAGGTAGCAAAGGCACTGGAAGCAGGTGCCCATGCGATTACACTTGGAAGACGAATCCTCAGAACTGAGACAGCAGGACTTGCGATTCTTTCAGTTCTGATGTTCCAGTTGGAAAATGAATAATAGAAACAAGAGAGAACAAAAATGGAAGCATATTTTGATAATTCAGCCACGACTCGCTGCTTTGAAGAAGTAAAGGACATCGTGGTAAAAACAATGATGGAAGATTTCGGAAATCCATCTGCCATGCACCAGAAAGGTGTAGACGCAGAAGGGTATGTCAAAGAATCTGCCAGAACGTTGGCACAGATACTGAAAGTAACAGAAAAAGAAATCCTGTTCACTTCCGGTGGAACAGAGTCAAACAACCTGGCTCTGATCGGTGGTGCGCTTGCCAACAAACGAAGCGGTAATCACATTATCACAACTGCAGTAGAGCATGCTGCAGTCAGCCAGCCGGTAGCTTTTCTGCAGGAACAGGGATTTGAAGTGACCATTCTTCCTGTAGACGGGCATGGAGTAGTAAAACTTGACGCATTGGAGAAAGCATTAAGGCCGGATACTATTCTCGTATCTACAATGATGGTAAATAATGAGACCGGTGCGGTTATGCCTGTAGAGAAAATCGGTGCAATAATCCAGGAGAAGTGTCCGAAGGCGCTGTATCATGTAGATGCGATCCAGGCATTCGGCAAATATCGTATTTATCCGAAGAAATGGAATATCCATCTTCTGTCTGTCAGCTCACATAAGATCCATGGACCAAAAGGAGTTGGATTCCTGTACATCAACAGCAAGGCAAAAGTGCAGCCTCTGATTCTCGGCGGCGGCCAGCAGAATGGCATGCGTTCCGGAACAGACAATGTACCGGGAATCGCAGGACTTGGTGTTGCAGCGAAGATGATGTACCAGAACTTTGACGAGAAAGTAGAGCATCTTTACCAGCTCAAAGAACGCATGGCAGAAGGACTTTCTAAGATTGACGATGTAGTAATCAACGGAATGCCTGTCAGAGAAGGCGCACCGCATATCTTAAGCGTCAGCTTTCTGGGAATCAGAAGCGAGGTATTGCTTCATACCTTAGAGGACAGAAACATTTACGTATCAGCAGGAAGCGCATGCTCCAGCCATAAGAGAAAACCAAGCGCAACACTTTCAGCAATGGGAATGAGCAATGCACAGATCGAGAACACTGTACGTATCAGCTTCTCAGAGGAGAATACATTCGAAGAAGTTGACTACTGCCTGGAAGTTCTGAATGAAGTACTGCCGATGCTGAAACGCTATGCACGCAGATAACAAATAATAGTTATAAGTGATATTTGGAATGGAACCTGAGATAAGCTCAGGAATATTTGAAAAGGTTGTTAATAGCATTTATATGAATTCTATTTGAAAATTACAGATATTAAATCCAGAAAAATATTAATTCTAATATTATATAAAACAATTTATTATAAGCAAAATAAGAGAAGGAGAAACAAATGATATTCCACGCATTTTTAATAAAATACGCAGAAATCGCCATCAAGGGCAAGAACAGATACATCTTCGAAGATGCCCTTGTAAAGCAGATGAACATCGCCCTTTCCAAAGTAGAAGGTGAGTTTGAAGTAAAGAAAGAACAGGGAAGAATCTATGTATTCTGCCCGGAACAGTATGATTATGATGAGACAGTAGAAGCTTTGCAGCACGTATTTGGTATTGTCGGAATCTGCCCTGTAGTGATCTGCGAGGATCAGGGATTCGAGCAGATGGCAAAGGACGTAGTTTCTTATATGAAAAACTGTCATCCAAACTACAGCGGAAGCTTTAAAGTATATACAAGAAGAGCAAAGAAATCCTATCCGATCACATCCATGGAAGTCAGCGCAGAACTGGGCGGCCGCATTCTGGATGAATTCCCGGATGCAAGTGTAGATGTACATGAACCGGATCTGACTCTCTCTGTGGAAATCAGAGACAAGATTTATGTATATTCCCAGACTATCAAGGGTGCAGGCGGAATGCCGATCGGCACAAACGGAAAAGCCATGCTTCTTCTTTCAGGCGGCATCGACAGCCCGGTAGCAGGATACATGATCGCAAAACGTGGCGTTAAAATTGACGCTGTATATTTCCACGCTCCGCCATACACCAGCGAGAGAGCAAAACAGAAAGTTGTAGATCTGGCAAAACAGGTAGCAAAATACAGTGGACCAATCCGCCTTCATGTAGTGAACTTCACAGATATCCAGCTCTATATTTACGACCAGTGTCCGCACGATGAGCTGACTATCATTATGCGTCGTTACATGATGCGTATTGCAGAGCATTTCGCAAAAGAAAGCAGATGTCTCGGTCTGATCACTGGAGAAAGCATCGGTCAGGTTGCCAGCCAGACCCTGCAGAGCCTTGCAGCAACAAACGAAGTCTGCACACTCCCTGTATACCGTCCGGTTATCGGATTCGACAAACAGGAAATCGTAGAAAGATCCTGGGAAATTGGAACCTATGAAACATCCATTCAGCCATTCGAAGACTGTTGTACTATTTTCGTGGCAAAACATCCGGTTACCAAACCAAACCTGAACGTGATCCACCGTTCTGAAACAAAACTGGAAGAAAAAATTGACGAACTCATGAAGACAGCGCTGGAGACTGTTGAGATTATTGAGATTGATTAATATCGATTACAAACATTCGGAATCTGCTGACGCTACTTCCTTATGTTTGAACTTGAAACTCTGGTATACAAAAAAAGAGGAACTGGTAAACAGTTCCTCAATGACTGCGAAAAAATTATTCTGTAACGTATTTGCCTACGATTGCCATAACGGTATCAAGAGCAGCGCCATCAGCGTGGACGTTTAAATCGATTGGTTTGGATAAATCAAGGCTGAAAATACCCATGATAGATTTTGCGTCGATTACATATCTTCCGGATACTAAATCGAAATCGCAGTCGAATTTGCTGATTTCATTAACGAACGCTTTCACTTTATCGATAGAGTTCAGTGAAATTTTAACTGTTTTCATTATGAGAACCTCCCTTAATAATAGTTATTTGCTGACCTGATTGTCTGTCAGCTTACAGTTTTCATCTTAACGGCAGAGACCATAAAAGTCAAGGTGAAAACGGATAAAATTTCCAGAAAGATTTAGTGAAAATGTAGAACAGTGCTAAAATATCAGACTGTTTTGTAGAAAATGAACAATAACTAAAGCGAAAACAAAATCTATTCTGTAAGCATATAAGTTTTCGAAATGTCAGCATGTATACAAAGTCCAGACTACAGAAAATGAGTATGCAGGTATAGAATTATAAAAACAGAAAAATCAATTAGGAGGAAAGAATGGGAAAAAAAGTTGCACTTCACAACTTAGGATGTAAAGTAAACGCCTATGAAGTAGAAGCCATGCAGCAGCTTCTGGAAGAAGCGGGCTACGAGATCGTACCTTTTGAACCGGGGGCTGATGTATATTTGATTAATACCTGTACAGTAACCAACATTGCAGACCGTAAATCCAGACAGATGCTGCACAAAGCAAAGAAAATGAACCCGGATGCTATCGTGATCGCAGCCGGATGTTATGTACAGACAGATGAAGGGAAACTGGATAAAGATGAGGCTGTAGACCTGATCCTTGGAAACAATCAGAAGGGAAATATTGTCCAGGTACTCGAGGAATATGAGCAACAGCACACCAAACAGAAACATGTGCTCAAGATCAACCAGACAAAAGAATATGAAGAACTGGCAATTGATCATACAGCAGAGCATGTACGCGCATATATCAAAGTTCAGGATGGCTGTAATCAATTCTGTACTTACTGTATCATTCCTTATGCAAGAGGTCGTGTCAGAAGCCGTAAGATCGCGCATGTAATGGATGAGGTTCATGCACTTGCAGCAAAAGGATATAAGGAAGTCGTTCTGACAGGAATTCATTTAAGCTCTTATGGTGTAGATTTCCCGGCAGAAGAGAAAGAAACACTGCTTTCCCTGATCCGGGCAGTACATGAGGTAGAAGGAATCGAACGAATCCGTCTGGGCTCCCTGGAACCGGGAATCATCACAGAAGAATTTGTGCAGAGCATTACCGCATTGCCGAAAATGTGTCCGCATTTCCATCTGTCCCTGCAGAGCGGATGTGATACCACACTGGAGCGAATGAATCGCAGATACAGAAGCGCAGAGTATGCAGAGAAATGCGGGCTTCTGAGAAAATATCTGGGAAATCCTGCACTTACCACAGATGTGATCGTTGGTTTTCCGATGGAAACAGAAGAAGATTTTCAGGATTCCTATGATTTCGTAGAGAGCATTCATTTTTATGAAACTCATATTTTCAAATATTCCCGCCGCCATGGAACAAAGGCTGCAGCCATGTCCGGACAGCTCACTGAAGCACAGAAAACGGTCAGAAGTGACAAGATGCTTGCTTTAAATGAACAGCATGCGAGAGAATATGAGAAATCCATGCTCGGCGGTGAACTGAAAGTACTTCTTGAGGAAGAAGTAGAGATTAACGGAGAGCAGTGGTATATCGGCCACAGTATGGAATATATTAAAACAGCAGTGAAAAAACAGGACAACTACAGTGTGAATGATATCATTACTGTAAAAGCTGAAGAATTCCTGGAAGAACATACATTAACAGGTGAGGTTCTGGGAGTAGAATAGTTACAGTTCACTTCATTCTCAGCGGAATAGTGGTGTGTGAACAGTAACAACAGTAACGAATAATCATCAATAAATTTGCGGTTGCACAATACGTGAAATTATATTAAAATATAGAAGAAAATATGTGTATTGTATACGAAATTTGCAATACATAGCAAAGCAGAATTACTAAGAAGGCTTTGCGACAATAAATCAGGTAAGGACGTGAATAAAATGGCAGAGAACAATCTGGGTAATACCCAATATTTCAGAACAAAACCAGACCAGGAACTTCAGGTAAAAGAAGTTCTGGATCTCGTTTACACAGCAATGGATGAGAAAGGATACAATCCGGTCAATCAGATCGTTGGATATATTATGTCCGGAGATCCTACTTATATTACCAGTCACAAGGGCGCAAGAAGCATGATCATGAAGGTAGAGCGCGACGAACTGGTAGAGGAACTTTTAAACGAGTATATTAAGAACAAATCCTGGGAACGCTGATATGAGGATTCTGGGATTAGATTATGGATCAAAAACAGTCGGTGTAGCCATTAGTGATCCGTTGGGGATCACCGCTCAGGGTGTAGAGACGATCTGGCGTAAACAGGAGAACCACCTGCGCCAGACACTTGCCCGTATTGAAGAACTTGTTTCGGAATATCACGTGGAGAAGATCGTGCTTGGATATCCGAAGAACATGAACAATACGATTGGAGAACGTGCCCAAAAATCACTGGAATTTAAAGAAATGCTGGAGACACGTACAGGTCTTGAAGTGATCATGTGGGACGAGCGTCTGACAACAGTAGAAGCCAATCGTACTTTAATGGAAGCCAGTGTGCGCAGAGAGAACCGCAAGCAGTATCTGGATCAGCTGGCTGCTGTTTTTATTTTGCAG
The DNA here is from genome assembly GCF_025148125.1 of Blautia wexlerae DSM 19850. Classification (NCBI taxonomy): domain Bacteria; kingdom Bacillati; phylum Bacillota; class Clostridia; order Lachnospirales; family Lachnospiraceae; genus Blautia; species Blautia wexlerae. The sequence goes on along the minus strand of NZ_CP102267.1, from coordinate 3,176,496 downwards.
GGATATCTGGATTCCCTGTCCTGTTAGGAGATTAATAAGATGGAGAAAATTAAATTTCAGCTTGAGGACGGAACAGAAGCGGAGTTTTATGTAGAGGAGCAGACTAGGATCGGAGGAGTTGCATATCTTCTGGTATCTGATTCTCAGGATGATGAGGCGACAGCCTATATTTTTAAAGACGTGTCAGAGGATGACAGTCAGGAAGCCTGCTATGAAATGGTCGAGGACGAGGATGAGATGCAGGCTGTTTTTAAAGTATTTGAACAAATGTTAGATGACGTAGACCTTGAAATGTAGCATGGAGGTGTAGTACTTGAGTAACGAAAATAACAACCAGTTTAATAATGAAGCGCGTGAAAATCATGACGGACAGTTCGGACATGGTCAGAAGAGGCCATACAACAGACCGAAGAATTATAAATATAAACCACAGCACAGAAACTCTTATGGAAGAAAACCAATGCAGGACCGCAAGGCTCCGGCAGATAAAGAGAAGAACGGAATACAGGTACCATTTAAGGCTGCGATAAAGAATTCTTCCCGCAGACCGAAGAAACCAACATCTAAATTAAAGATCATTCCTCTGGGTGGTCTGGAACAGATTGGAATGAATATCACAGCATTTGAATATGAAGACAGCATTGTTGTGGTAGACTGCGGTCTTGCTTTCCCGGAAGATGATATGCTCGGAATTGACCTTGTCATTCCGGATGTCACCTATTTAAAAGAGAATATTTCCAAAGTAAAAGGCTTTGTGATCACTCATGGACATGAGGACCATATCGGTGCGCTGCCGTATGTACTCAAAGATGTAAATGTCCCTGTTTATTCCACGAAGCTGACCATTGCTCTTATTGCAAATAAGCTGAAAGAGCATAATATGACCAATACTACCAAGTTAAAGGAAGTAAGGCATGGACAGGTCATTAATCTTGGTGATTTTTCAATTGAATTTATCAAGACAAACCATAGTATCCAGGATGCATCTGCACTTGCGATCTATTCTCCGGCAGGCATCGTAGTGCATACCGGCGACTTTAAAGTAGATTATACTCCTGTATTCGGAGATGCCATTGATCTGCAGCGTTTTGCAGAGATTGGAAGAAAGGGAGTACTGGCACTGATGTGTGACAGTACTAATGCAGAGAGAACCGGATTTACCATGTCTGAACGTTCTGTGGGACATGTGTTTGATAATCTTTTCAATGAATATAAGACAAACAGAATCATTATTGCCACTTTTGCATCCAATGTAGACCGCGTACAGCAGATCATTAACACAGCTTATCGTTTCGGACGCAAGGTTGCAGTAGAGGGCCGCAGTATGGTAAATGTTATCACAACTGCAGCAGAGCTTGGATACCTTCGCATTCCGGATCAGACTCTGATTGAGATCGATCAGGTTAAGAATTACCCGGATGAACAGGTAGTGCTGATCACAACAGGAAGCCAGGGTGAATCCATGGCAGCTCTTTCCCGTATGGCTGCAAACATCCATAAGAAAATAGTGATCAAACCGAATGATACTATTATTTTCAGTTCCAATCCGATTCCGGGAAATGAGAAAGCGGTATCCAAGGTTATCAATGAGCTTTCCATGAAGGGTGCGAAGGTTATTTTCCAGGATGTCCATGTTTCCGGACATGCCTGCCAGGAAGAAATCAAGCTGATCTATTCTCTGGTAAAACCGAAATATGCAATCCCTGTTCATGGTGAATACAGACATCTGACCGCACAGAAAAATGTAGTTGAGGAACTTGGAATCCCCAAAGAGAATATCTTTGTCCTTGCATCCGGAAATATTCTGGAGCTTGACAGCCAGAGTGCACAAGTAACAGGCACTGTACACACAGGAGCAATCCTGGTAGACGGACTTGGTGTAGGAGATGTAGGAAATATCGTTCTTCGTGACCGTCAGCATCTTGCAGAAGATGGAATTATGATCGTTGTGGTTACGTTGGAACGCCACAGCAATGTGATTCTTGCAGGACCGGACATTGTTTCCAGAGGCTTCGTATATGTGAGGGAATCTGAGGATCTGATGGATGGTGCAAGAGAAGTGGTAGAGAATGCACTGGATTCTTGTCTGGAACGTAATATTACGGACTGGGGCAAGATCAAGACAGTTGTGAAGGATGCGCTCAGTGAATTTTTATGGAAACGTACCAAGAGAAGTCCTATGATCCTGCCTATTATCATGGAGGCATAAAATGGAACCAAATACAATAGAGGAAAGTATTAAAGGGCTTCTGGAGGCTATAAAGGAGAGCCCTGAATATCTGGAATTTCAGAAGCAGAGTGATATCCTGAAAAAGAAGCCCGAACTGAAGGCACGTGTGGATACATTCAGGGCAGATAATTATAAAGTCCAGAATGAATGTGATTCCGATAATCTGTTTGAAGTTGTAGAGCAGATGGGAAAAGAATCCGCAGAGCTGCGCAGACACCCGGAAGTGAATGCGTATCTGGATGCGGAGCTTGCTTTGTGTAAAATGATGCAGAGAATCTGTATAAAACTGGGAGAAGGTATTGATATAGAGGTCCCGGGAATGTGAGCAGATAAACTGTAAAACAGTTATCCTGCTGTGAGCAGATAACTGAGCGGATGACTTTATCCGCCTGACATACAGAAAGGAAATAGCTTATGAGTGATACCAGAGAACGTGCAGGTGCAGCAGGTGTTGTTGTTGCAGGAACGTTTTTTAAGATCGTACTTTATATATGTGTGATAGTTTTACTTTTCTGGGTAGGAAAGGCTTCTTATCAGTTTGGACATGATGTCTTTAATCAGCAGGCCATGAGTCCCGGAGAAGGACAGGAAGTTACAGTGGTGATCAAGGAAGATACTTCCTTGTACAAGATTGCCAAAACTCTTCAAAAAAAAGGTCTGGTCAAGAGTGCAACGGTATTTTATGTTCAGGAGAGACTGTCCACTTATCATGGAAAGCTTCAGGCCGGAACGTATCTGTTAAGTACAGCATATACACCTAATCGTATCATGGGAATTCTGGCAGGTGATGATGAACAGGAAGGGGTAAGTGATTCGTGATAGTTGACGAGCGGATGCGTACCTATATTAATTCACTGGATATGGGAAATACACCGTTTCTTGAAGAATTGGAGCAGTATGCCATCAGGGAACGGGTGCCGATCATCCGGAGAGAAATGCAGAGCTTTATAAAAATGTTTCTGGCTGTAAACCGGCCGAAGCGTATTCTGGAGGTGGGGACAGCCATTGGCTTCTCCACACTTCTTATGTGTGAATATGGTCCTGAGGATCTTGAAATCGTAACGATCGAGAATTATGAGAAGAGAATTCCCATCGCAAAAGAGAATTTCAGGAGAGCCGGACGGGAAGCGCAGATTACTCTGCTTGAGGGAGACGCAGGACAGATATTAAAAGAACTGGAAGATTCGTTTGACATGATTTTTATGGATGCTGCAAAGGGACAGTATATCAACTGGCTTCCGGATGTGATGCGTCTTATGAAAAATGGCGGTGTTCTCATCTCTGACAATGTGCTTCAGGAGGGAGATATCATAGAATCCCATTATCTGGTAGAGCGCAGAAACAGAACCATATATAAGAGAATGCGTGAGTATCTGTATGAACTGAAACATAATCCATCCCTGATAACTTCGATCATTCCCCTGGGAGACGGAGTTACAGTCAGTGTGAAACAGGAGTGAACAATATGAGAAAAATAGAATTGCTGGTTCCGGCTAGCAGTCTTGAGGTATTGAAGATTGCTGTTATTTTCGGAGCAGATGCAGTATATATCGGTGGAGAAGCCTTTGGACTTCGTGCCAAAGCAAAGAACTTTTCCCATGAAGATATGAAGGAAGGAATCGCTTTTGCCCATGAACATGGAGTGAAAGTTTATGTGACGGTAAATATTCTGGCCCATAATTATGATCTGCCGGGTGTGAGGGAATATCTGACAGAACTGAAAGAACTGAAGCCGGATGCACTGATCATTGCAGACCCGGGAATCTATATGTATGCAAAGGAAATATGCCCGGAAATCGAACGTCATATCAGTACACAGGCAAACAATACTAACTATGAGACATATCGTTTCTGGTACAATCTGGGAGCAAAGCGTGTGGTAACAGCCAGAGAGCTTTCGCTTGCGGAGATTAAAGAGATCAGAGAGCATATTCCGGAGGATATGGAGATTGAAACATTCATCCATGGTGCTATGTGCATTTCTTATTCCGGAAGATGTCTGCTCAGTAATTATCTGGCAGGACGTGATGCCAACCAGGGAGCCTGTACCCATCCCTGCCGTTGGAAATATTCCATTGTTGAGGAGAAACGTCCGGGAGAATATATGCCGGTATTTGAAAATGAAAGAGGAACCTATATCTTTAATTCCAAGGATCTCTGCATGATCGAGCATATGGACGATATCATTAACAGCGGAATCGACAGTCTGAAGATAGAAGGCCGTATGAAAACCGCTCTCTATGTCGCAACAGTTGCCAGAACTTACCGCAAGGCAATAGACGACTATATGGAGAGCCCTGAGAAATATCAGGCAAATATGCCATGGTACCAGGAACAGATTTCCAACTGTACCTACAGACAGTTTACAACCGGATTCTTCTATGGAAAACCGGATGAGAATACACAGATTTATGATAATAATACTTATCAGAAGGAATATACGTATCTGGGATTTGCTGAGGCAGTGGATGAACGGGGTTATGCGCAGATCACTCAGAGAAATAAATTCTCTGTAGGTGAGACAATTGAAATTATGAAACCAGACGGACAGAATGTAGCTGTCACTGTGAAGGGAATTTATGATGAGGAAGGCAATTCCATGGAGAGTGCGCCTCATGCACAGCAGAAGCTGTTTATCGACCTGGGAACCGAAATCCAGGTTTACGATCTGTTAAGAAGAGCAGAGTGATTAATAAACGCAGCCAACGTTAAATTTGTTGGCTGCGTTTACTGCATTTGCGGGAAAAGGCCTCGAAGCTTTTGCAGAGCAGTTTTTTCGATCCTGGAGACATAAGAGCGGCTGATACACAGTTTTCGGGCAATTTCCCGCTGAGTTTCTTCCTCCATGCCAAAGAGCCCATATCTGCAGCAGATCACCTGATATTCCTTATCTGACAGGACTTTTTTCAGAGAGCGTAGAAGATAGTCGGTATTTTCGCGGATATAGCAGTCTTCTACAATATCTACAGGTGCACTCTCGATCACATCTAACAGATTAATCTCATTTCCTTCTTTATCTGTTCCTATGGGTTCATATAGGGACACTTCTTTTGAATGCTTTTTCTTAGCACGAAAATACATCAGCAGTTCATTTTCTATACATCTGGCAGCATAGGTGGATAACCGGGAAGCCTTCTGGGGATTAAAGGTTGTGACAGCCTTGATCAGTCCGATGGTTCCAATAGAGATCAGATCATCTGTATCCTCACCGGTTCCCTGATATTTTTTGACCACATGTGCTACCAGCCGGAGATTATGCTCGATCAGGATATTCTTTGCCTGAGAATCACCCTCCTGATATTTTTGAAGATAATATTTTTCCTGGGATATGGACAAAGGTTTTTGAAAGGCCTTCAAATCGCTACCTCGAAGGGGATTTCTATATAGTTTATGTCAAGGACAGGGCGTTGGTGCTTTTCCAGAAAATTTTGAGCCTTTTTACAATTATTTTACCTGTTCTGTACAATTGTGTGATGGCAGAGAGCCTTTTTCTCTGATATGCTTAATAAAGCTGGTGATGAACAAGGATATGATTTTCGATGCTGATGGACAGGCTGCACAGACCGAATTGAAAGATCAGAGAAAAGGAGCAGTCAGATATATGATAAAAACCTATGTAATAGATACAAATGTACTGATTCAGGCACCGTATGCAATAAAAAGGCTTTGAGCCAAAGGGAGTGAAATATTTGAAATACAAGGAAATAGCAAATAACAAAGAAATTAATGCATATCTGCAGAAAGGTAATGCAAATCTGGGACAGCTGGGTTTTACAGATCATTCAAAGGCACACTGCGTGCAGGTTGCACATCAGGCAGGAAAGATACTGAAACGGCTGGGATATTCAGAACATGAAATTGAGCTGGCAAAGATTGCCGGCTATATGCATGATATTGGAAATGCCATTAACAGAACCCATCATGCAGAATATGGTGCACTGCTTGCAAATGATTTACTGAAAGAAACAGATATGTCTCTGGAAGACAGGATAACTGTAATAGCAGCCATCGGTAATCATGACGAATCAACAGGAAGCCCTGAGGATGTGGTTTCAGCGGCACTTATTATTGCAGATAAAACAGATGTAAGAAGAAGCCGTGTGCGCCAGAAAGAACAATCCGCTTACGATATCCATGACAGGGTAAATTATGCAGTTACAGACGCCAAGCTGAAAATCGCTGAAGACAAATCTGTCATTGCACTGAACCTACAGATTGATGAAAAAATCTGTTCCATGTATGATTATTTTGAGATTTTCCTTGAGCGTATGATGCTTTGCAGGAAAGCTGCGGAAATACTTGGAACAACTTTTAAACTGACAGTAAATGGCCGAAAGGTTTTGTAGAATTGCTATAATAAAAAGAATAGAGAAATTTATTGGAAGAGATGCTTGAAAAAAAGGTATCTCTTTTTTGGATTGCTATAGTTGATTTTGCAGCGGATATTTCAAATCTGCATTGAGAAATCAGAATGACTACAGTATAATGGAGGAAGAATTTAACCGAATAAACTGCAGAGCAGTTATTCGGTGTAGAACTACGTAGCGAAGCGGATGATTTTATCCGCTTGAATACAATACAACAGGAGAAGCACATGAAAATATATTTAGCCCCCCTTGAGGGAATCACAGGATATACATACAGAAGGGCACTTTACCAGTGCTTTGGAGGTTTTGACAAGTATTTTATTCCTTTTATTCTTCCAAACCAGAAAGGACATCTCAGCACCAGAGAAAAGAAAGACATTATGCCTGAGAATAATGAGGGGATGTATGCTGTTCCCCAGATTTTGACAAAGAATGCAGAGGATTTTATCCAGACAGCGGAAACACTGCAGGAATACGGTTATAATGAAGTGAATCTGAACCTTGGCTGTCCGTCAAAGACTGTTGTGACAAAAGGCAGAGGTGCGGGATTTCTGGACAGACCGGATGAACTGGACAAATTCCTGGATGAGATTTTCCGTAAATGTGATATGAAGATTTCCATCAAGACTCGATTGGGTATGGATGATCCGGAAGAATTTGAAGATCTGCTGACGATTTATAATAAATATCCACTGGAAGAGTTAATTGTTCACGCAAGAGTGCAGAAAGACTATTACAAAAATACGCCACGTCTGGAAACATTTGGGGAGGCGGTGGAGCGGGCCAAGAGCCCGGTTTGCTATAACGGAGATATCGTCACAGCAAAGGACTGTACCAGATTACAGGACATGTTTCCGACCCTGGACTGCATTATGACAGGCAGAGGAACACTGAAGAATCCTGCACTTGCCAGAGAGATCCGTGGCGGTGCACCTGCGTCAAAGGAAGAAATCCGCAGATTTCATGATATGATGTATAATGAATATTGTGAAGACCTGTCCGGAGACAGAAATATCCTGTTCCGTATGAAAGAATTATGGTCTTATCTGGCACCTATGTTTACAAACAATAAAAAATATGCCAAAAAGATTAAGAAGGCTGAGAAATGTGTGGTATATGAAAATGCAGTCAGAGAATTATTTGGCTGTGAACAGTTAATTGGAGAAGTGGAAAATGCGGATATGGAAAAAAATACTGGATTATTATAACAGCTGAAAGATATAGAACTCACAGTATTTCGATAAAAAGTAACTGATTAGTATCTTTAAGGCTGCAATATTTTTTATTAAGAAGGAGAAAAAAGAATCCTATGAAATCTCATGTATTTCAGATGAAATATTTCTTAGCAGGCATCTATATTATCTGTGTTATATTTACCTGCTTTAACGCCAGGTTTTATCATACGCCTCTGGCGAAGATATCTTCAGTAACAGAAAAGGAAACAATGAGCAGAAAAGGAACCAGGGATGCAGAAGAGTATTATTATACTCAGAAAATTACAGCGCGTATATTAAATGGTACCCATAAAGGGGAAGAGATTTCTATTTCTAATGAATATACATCGTCTCAGGTTCAGAATCAGAAATATCACAAAGGAGACACGGTCCTTTTAAGCGGTTCAAGGGAAAATCCAGGGAAATCCATACGTTCCATAAAGCGTGATGGTTATCTGGCATTGCTGGCAGGTGGTCTGTTTTTTCTTCTGATCTGTATTACAGGAAAACAGGGATTCTATACGATCATATCGCTGATATTGAACACAATTATATTCGCGTTTGGATTTCAGGCTTTTATGAAAGGGGAAAATATCTTAAATATCTGCAATGTAATTGCTTTTCTATTTTCGATAACAACTCTGATCTGTCTGAATGGGATCCACAGAAAAACATGGGCTTCTGTTATTTCAACTATATGTGTACTGTTTCTGATCATGGCATTATTTGAATTTTCTATTCAGTTTTTTGGAGATCTGGATTATTCTAATCTGGAATATCTGGGGAGTATGAGTAATTCCGCTGATATATTCTGGACAGATATTATGCTGACAGGACTTGGAGCTATCATGGATGTAGCTGTAACTATCAGTGCTGCAACAGGGGAAATTGTCAGAAAAAATCCAGATGTTTCTCTGAGAAAATTAATACATTCAGGACGGGAAATCGGATATGACATTATGGGAACCATGATAAATGTGTTGCTTTTTGTTCTGGCAAGCAGTATGATTCCTATGTTTATCCTGAAAATGAACAATGAGATCAGGTTTATAACGATCATACGATATCATATTCCATATGATATCTGTCGTTTTCTTATTGAAAGTATAGGAATTGTACTGGCAATCCCTGTATCTGTTTTTATTTCTTCTATTATCATGAAACTACCATCTCTGAAAAGGAGCGACAAAAAATGATAATTTTTCTTGCACTGGTGTTGATTATTTTAATGATTCTGATTGGTGGGGAGCGCGGAGCAGTTTCTCTTATGACACTGGCCGGTAATATTGTAATTCTGTTTATTTCGATTCTTCTGATGTCCATTGGTTTCCCGGCTCTGCTTCTGATATTGGCTGCAGGGGCAGGAGTCTGCTATAATTCCCTGTTCTACCAGAATGGAAACAATCCAAAGACACGGGCGGCTTTTCTGGCTACCTTGCTTGTGATGCTGCTTTTATTTATTCCGATTTATCTTATTATATGGAGATCAGGAAGCTATGGACTGAATGAGCTTCAGCTTTCAGAAGATGATTTTATGTATTATTACAGTACGGATATCCATATTAATATGCTTCATGTGGCAGTTTTTGTAACTGTTTTCAGTACTCTTGGAGCGGTTATTGATACTGCTTTATCTGTAACTTCTTCTGTATATGAAGTCTGGACACATAAAAACAGCCTGACAGCGAAAGAACTTACTTCTTCCGGCTATCAGGTTGGAAAAGAAATTATAGGAACAACTGTAAATACGCTGCTTTTTGCTTATCTTGGAGGCTCTATTCTGTTATTTGCCTATGTTCAGACACAGCAATATAACCTGGAAATTATTCTCAATTCCAAATTTCTTTTTCAAGATGTTGCAATCATGCTGTCTGGGGCGATTGCCTGCCTTTTTACAGTACCGGTATCAATCAGATGTGTGATCCGCCAGATCCATCATGCTGCATCTGAAACAGATCACAGCTGATCGGACTTGTTTTCACAGTCTTTGCAGATTCCATGAAGCATATCTCCGCTGCACTGCAGGCGGAAACCATGATCCCGGAACAGATGCTCTTTTAATTCATCCATAAAGTTACAGTCAAGATGTACAACCTTGCCGCATCTGATATATTTCAGATGCAGGTGGTCTGTACATTTTTTTTCTTCTCCTGCGAACTGAAACACTGCTTTGTCAGAATTCAGATCTGGGTATTTAATTACAACGTGTTCCGCGCAAAGCTTATCCAGATAGCGGTAGACAGTTGTTGAGTGCTATTTTGATAAACGCAAACAGTTTGCACTTATATTAAATGGATCAGATCGCCCACTAAAAAGATTTTCAGGCACATCGGGGTGTGCAGAAAGGACTTTATTATGAAAAAAATTATTTACCATAACAGCACTTGCAGCGGCAACAGCTCTCAGCTTTGGAGCACTGAATCTTGCATATGCAGCAGAAACAGAGAATGCTTCTTCTGACAAAAAAACTGAACGTTATGGCCAGCTTTTATCCTATGTATGATTTTGCAGTAAAAGTAGGCGGTGATTGTCTCATGCTTATCTGGCAGCATTTTGGTAAAAAAGAAGTTTACTACATTATATCGGCCGGTCTGGGTGAGGATATTATTGAAAGATCACTTGGTGATCTGGATGGTTTTGTAGAACATCTGGAAGAATACAGGATCGCAGGAAAGAATTACCGGACTCATATAAGCTTATGGGATACCCTTGAATGAAATAACGCTATCTTTTTGCGTTCCGACAAAAGTGCCGTTGTGACAGACTGCAGCAAGATTTGAATCATATTCATCAGTGATTTCAGAATTTTTCATTATTAAATACATATATTTATAATTAAGAGCGTTACAATGCCGGTACCTTGAGAACATTGGAGGCTGCAATTATGAGGGCTTTTGATAGAAAAAAAGTCTTTTAATATATCCTGAACAATGATATAATATTCTAAAATGTTGACGAATATACATTTTTGCTTTCTAGAATATTGATATAAGGACATTTTTATTTTCTAAAATGTTGATAATAAAAGAAATATAGTAATTAAAAATGTTACAAAGTTGTTCTTGATAAAAATATTGTTTGGTAACAGGAGGTGTTTTATGTTAAAAAGAAAAGTGACGCATTACATAAAAAAATGGGTAGATTCAAAAAACAAAAAATGTCTTGTAATTCAGGGAGCCAGACAAACAGGAAAAACATATATAGTTGAAAGATTTGCAGAAGAGAACTATGAAGAAATTGTTGAAATTAATTTTAAACAGATACCTTCTGCGATGGATATTTTTTCCGGTGATCTAACAGTAGATAATATGGTCATGGCTATGCGGTTTCGTTTTCCTGAAAAGAAGATTATTCCAGGAAAGACTATGATTTTTCTGGATGAGATCCAGGAGTGTCAGGAAGCAATAACTTCTCTTAAGTTTTGGGCATTAGATAATAGATTTGATGTTATTGCATCAGGATCACTTTTAGGAATTGATTATAAACGTGCTTCTTCTTACCCTGTTGGGTATGTTGATTATCTGAAAATGTATGGAATAGATTTTGAGGAGTTTCTTTGGGGAATGGGAATCTCTGAGGATATGATAATGAATCTCTGTGGATATCTTGGTTCAAAAGCTGCTATTCCAGAGGCAATTCATTCTCAGATGATGAAATATTTTAGGCAGTATGTTGCTATAGGTGGTATGCCGGAAGCAGTTCAGAAGTATATAGATACAAAAGACTTCAGGGAGGTTGACCGGATTCAGAGAAGCCTGTTACAGGGATATCAGTATGATATAGCCCATTATGCTACAGCTGAAGAAAAAGTAAAAGCGGAGAAGTGCTACCTTTCCCTTGCGAAACAGTTATTGGATAAAGAGAATCATAAATTTCAATATAAAGAAGTTGAGCATGGAGGCAGGGCACAGAAGTATTTTTCTAGTATCGAATGGTTACTTCGTGCAGATATGTTGTATTTGTGTAAACTTGTAACAGATATAAGATTTGATCTGGATGATTATGCAAGAGATGATTTTTTCAGAGCTTATACAACGGACTTGTCTCTGTTGATGGCGATGAAAGATTTTTCCTTGAAGCAGCATATTATAGAAAATACCTTAGCAGGAAATTCCAAAGGAGGAATATTTGAATGTGCTGTAGCAGATGCTCTTTATAAGAAGGGATATCAGTTATATTTCTATAAAAATGAGACAACGAAAAAAGAAATTGATGTAATCATTCAAAAAGATGGAAAAGTAGTTCCTATTGAGGTCAAGAGTGGAAATACACGTGCAAATTCACTAAAGTCGATCATGAAAAATAATAAAGATATAAGCTATGGATATAAGTTCATAGATGGGAATGTAGGAACCAGCGAAGAGGGAATAATCACATTACCGCTCTATATGATCGCTTTCTTTGATAAAGTATCAGAATAACTGTTCTTATTTTTGCAGAAATATATCTAACAGTCTTTTTAAGGGAAAGTTCACCTGTGATAAATTCAGTGTTTTCTTTTTATACTGCATGTGCAAGCTTTATCGGTCAGAACTGGAGTGCCGGTAATAAAAAACGAATGCTGAAATCTTATAGAGTCAGCCTTATATATGCCTTTATTTTCGGTGCAATCCTGGGTGGACTACTCCTTGTGTTTGGCCCACAGTTTCTTTCTCTGTTCGCTACGGAACCAACAGTTATTGATGCTGGTATGCAGAGGATTCGTATTATGGCATTCAGCTATGCGTTTAGCTGTTTTATGGATGGCAGTATCGCCGCATCCCGAGGTATCGGAAAAAGTATTCCGCCTACCATTATCGTTATCCTGGGCTCCTGCGTATTTCGTATTGTCTGGATTTATACAGTATTTGCACATTTCCGGACGATTTCATCACTGTATCTTTTGTATATCTTCTCATGGGGAATTACAGGACTTGCAGAAACTCTGTTTTTTGTTGTAAGTTTTAAGAAAATATGGGCTGGAAAATAGTCACAACCATTCTGTGATTTATATGCCAGGTGGATTCCGCAATTGACTGGAAAGAAAAACAGCTTACAAAACGGGTGAAATCTCAATCGGAAGTTATGGAGGTGAATTAGAAAATGTTTGATCTGATGAGTATTATAGTTCCAATCATTTTTATTATTGTGATTGGTATTATTGTTTTTTCTCTGGGGCAGGGAATTGTTACGTGGAATAAGAATAATCAGTCACCTAGATCAACCGTGTCAGCTGTTATTATTGCGAAGAGAGAAAATATTACACATCATCAACATGCAAATGCAGGGGATGCGAGTGGAGCACACGGATTCCATACTACAACAAACACAATGTATTATGTGACATTTCAGACAGAAAGCGGAGATAGAATGGAGTTTCAGGTGTCAGGAACAGAATATGGAATGTTTGCAGAAGGAGATACAGGAAGATTGACTTTTCAAGGAACGAGATACTTAGCGTTTGAAAGGTAACTTCAAGTTTTATTGCTCAGGAAATTGAGGAGTCATGCAGTTGACAAGGAGGGATTCTTATGCCAGAAATGATTTATAGTTTTAATGGAAAAGATATCACTATGAATGTATGTATACAAATAAGGGATGTATTAAAATTATTGCAACAACATTATCACATTAGTTTCGAGAAAGCAGCACTGAAATTTTACAAATCAGAAACGTATAAGACATTGCAGGAAACAGAAAATGGATTATGGGCAGAATCGGCAGAATATATAGCTGACAGGTATTATGAGGAAGTCGAAAGTAATTCAGTTGCCGTTTAATAACAAAATACGACAGTGATTAAATCTCTTAAAACAGATGAAAGCTCAATCGGGATTTAAAGCTTTCGGGTGAATATGTATCGGAAGTCTTTAATAAGCGAGAAACAGGTTACAGGTGTTACAGAAAAAGTTACAGGTATCGAAGCAAAAATATTAGAACTAATATCGAATGATCCGGCCATTACTACTTCAAAGTTAGCAAATATGCTGTTTGTTACAAGAAAGACAATTTCTACACATATGAAAATTATGAAGAAAAATAATGTGATTGAAAGAATTGGTTCTGATAGAAAGGGCTATTGGAAAATCCTCTGATTTTGCCAGTCAAAAACCTTAAGTTTCCGCAAAATAGGTTTTGTTTGTGGCAAGCATCATTAGATGCTCCATAAGGCCTAAAACAGTACCAGATTTTTTTCTGAAAATTGTGATTTGGATCTTGATATGGGAAATGTAAATCTCAATTGGAAATTGTCGAACTGACACATTAGAAAGGTGATTAAATGAGTTGGGTAAATATACAGTACGAAAGTAATTTGAGAAAAAATGATAAAAGGGATGGGATGAAAGCTCTTGCAGTTTACTGCTTAATTATGTGCAGTGCTTTCTTTCAGGGCTGGCTTTATACAACAAATGCAAAGATTTTTGTGCTGAATTTATCGCAGATATGGATTCCTTTGATTTTGACTGCAGGCTTTTTTTTATTCTTTTACTGTAGCAAAGAGAACATTAGAAGTATTGGAATTAATTCTGATAATATATGGAACAGTATAGGGCTTGGTTTTGCAGGTGGTTTCTTACTGCTTACTATACAGACAGTATTATTTATGATTCAAGGTAAATCAATATCGTTTACCAGCCCTCAATTGTTAAATTGGGTTATATTTCTATTTGCTGCTTTTGAAGAAGAAGTATTATTCAGAGGATACATACAAACAAGATTATCTGGACTCATAAACAGTCAGTGGATAGTTGGAATAATCAATTCTGTTCTTTTTTTGTCCATACATTATCCTGTAAAATGGGTCGTATCTGGAGCAGTATCTTTTGATGTGTTATCAGCAGTATATATAGTATTACTTCTTGCTTTGCACTTCTTTTGTGATGCTGTATATAAAAGGACTAACTGTCTGTGGGGAGCAGTCATACTACATATAATCTATAATGCAGTAGGAGCAATGATTATAATTCAATGAAGTAATTTTTATGAGGTAATTTTATGTGTGAAAATGAAAAAAAGAAATCTCATTCCATTGAGATGACCACAGGCTCTCTCTGGAAAAATATACTCCTCTTCAGCCTTCCGCTTATGGGATCACAGGTACTGGAGGTTCTTTTTAACTTAAGCGATGTTGCTGTTGTTGGACGGTTTGCAGATTATATGGCACTAGGTGCCGTCGGCTCCACAACTTTGCTGGTTACTCTGTTTACCGGAATCCTTATCGGAATGGGTGCCGGTGTCAATGTCCGCGTAGCTCACGAACTGGGTGCCGGTAATAAAAAAGGCACAGAAGAAACAATCCATACTTCTCTTCTTTTGTGCGCAATCACAGGTCTGCTCGTCTGCGCCATCTGTCTTCTGTTTTCCGGGCGGATGCTGTCCATGATGAACACGAAGCCGGAACTTATTGATCAGGCTATTTTATATATGAAGATCTATTCCCTGGGAATGCCTGCAATGGCCGTATACAATTTCGGAAACGGCGTATTAAGTGCCATAGGTGATACGAAACGACCATTGATCTACCTTTCCATCGCAGGTGTGGTCAACGTTCTTCTGAATCTGTTTTTTGTTATTGTCTGTCATATGGCAGCCGCAGGCGTTGCAACAGCCAGCGCAATTTCTCTGTATATCTCTGCTTCTCTGGTGATGATTCATCTCCTCAGAAGAACCGATGACTGCAAAGTATCTCTGCGTAAGATCTGCCTGCACCCCAAGGCCTGCAAAGCAGTTCTCATGCTTGGCATCCCTACAGGTCTTCAGAACGGAATCTTTGCTATTGCAAACCTGTTTGTGCAGACTGGTGTCAACTCTTTTGATGCAGTGATGGTTTCCGGAAATGCAGCTGCCGCAAATGCTGACTCCCTGATTTATAATGTCATGTTTTCTTTTTATACTGCATGTGCAAGCTTTATCGGTCAGAACTGGGGTGCCGGTAATAAAAAACGAATGCTGAAATCTTATAGAGTCAGCCTTATATATGCCTTTATTTTCGGTGCAATCCTGGGTGGACTACTCCTTGTGTTTGGCCCACAGTTTCTTTCTCTGTTCGCTACGGAACCAACAGTTATTGATGCTGGTATGCAGAGGATTCGTATTATGGCATTCAGCTATGCGTTTAGCTGTTTTATGGATGGCAGTATCGCCGCATCCCGAGGTATCGGAAAAAGTATTCCGCCTACCATTATCGTTATCCTGGGCTCCTGCGTATTTCGTATTGTCTGGATTTATACAGTATTTGCACATTTCCAGACGATTTCATCACTGTATCTTTTGTATATCTTCTCATGGGGAATTACAGGACTTGCAGAAACTCTGTTTTTTGTTGTGAGTTTTAAGAAAATATGGGTTGGAAAATAGTCACAGCCACTCTGTGATTTATATGCCAGGTGGATTCCACAATTGACTGGAAAGAAAATCAGCTTACAAAACGGGTGAAATCTCAATCGGAAGTTATGGAGGTGAATTAGAAAATGTTTGATCTGATGAGTATTATAGTTCCAATCATTTTTATTATTGTGATTGGTATTATTGTTTTTTCTCTGGGGCAGGGAATTGTTACGTGGAATAAGAATAATCAGTCACCTAGATCAACCGTGTCAGCTGTTATTATTGCGAAGAGAGAAAATATTACACATCATCAACATGCAAATGCAGGGGATGCGAGTGGAGCACACGGATTCCATACTACAACAAACACAATGTATTATGTGACATTTCAGACAGAAAGCGGAGATAGAATGGAGTTTCAGGTGTCAGGAACAGAATATGGAATGCTTGCAGAAGGAGATACAGGAAGATTGACTTTTCAAGGAACGAGATACTTAGCGTTTGAAAGGTAACTTCAAGTTTTATTGCTCAGGAAATTGAGGAGTCATGCATTTGGCAAGGAGGGATTCTTATGCCAGAAATGATTTATAGTTTTAATGGAAAAGATATCACTATGAATGTATGTATACAAATAAGGGATGTATTAAAATTATTGCAACAACATTATCACATTAGTTTTGAGAAAGCAGCACTGAAATTTTACAAATCAGAAACGTATAAGACATTGCAGGAAACAGAAAATGGATTATGGGCAGAATATATAGCTGACAGGTATTATGAGGAAGCCGAAAGTAATTCAGTTGCCGTTTAATAACAAAATACAACAGTTATTAAATCTCTTAAAGCTGGTGAAATCGCAATCGGGACTTAAGGAGGTATACACAATAGAAGATTTAACGAAATTGAAGGATTAGGAGACCACTTCAAGCTTATCCAATTAGAAAGAAATCATTTTACAGAATCATTATGCCAGTGTACGTTAAATGTGTACTGGCTTTTTAATTATATTTATAAATGTGACATACATCACGGAAAACGACAAACTTTTTCATTATAATACAAAAGGAAAGCAAGACAGGAGTAGTTTATTATCAAGACTGCAAAAGTTATGCCAGTGAGGTTGATACAATGGGACAGATAACAATTAGGGAATTGGGGAATATGGATTTTTTCAGAGAAATACCAAAGGACATTCTGCAGAATCTGCTTAATGAAAGTAAGATTGTTTCTTATAAGAAAAAGGAAGTGATTTTTCATTCACGCAGTAGAACAAAAACAGTGTATTTTGTGTATTCCGGTGAGGCGATGCTTTATAATCTGACAAAGCACGGAAATCGAAAGGTGATTTTTATCCTGGGAAAAGGACGGCTTTTAAATCAGAGTATTGTAAGTAAAAAGCCCAATGCACTTTTTTGCGAGGCTGCCTGTCCGGTGCAGATACTGGAAATTGCAGAAGAACCATTCCTTCATCTTATGGAGCAGAGTCATGATCTGACAAGAGCTGTTCTGAGAGAATATGAAAGAAATCTCTGGCGAATGGGCCATCAGTTAAAAAATACGACCGGGAACATGCAGATGGAGCGAAAAATAGCTGCAAAATTGTGGAAGCTGGGTCGTGATTTTGGTGTGGATACGGAAGACGGAGTGATGATAGATATTGATCTTACCATTACCCTGATGGCAGATTTGGTTGGAGCACCAAGGGAAAATGTATCCCGTGCCTGTAAGGTCCTTACAGACAGAGGTCTGATCCATTATGGTAATAAGCGATTTACACTGACAGATTTTGAAGGTCTTGCAGAATTCTATAAAATGTGATTATAAGAAAGGGGTATCTGATGGGAAAACGTTTCAACAGTGATGAGATGCAGAAGGTTTTTGAAATTCTGCAGGAATCCTATGATGTGTATGGACCGAGAATTTACCAGGGAACAGGCTGTTTTTCAGATACAGATGTAATTCGTTATGGACGGTTGGACAGCTGGGAAGAACTTGTCTGGGATCAGAAGTCGGATTACAGTTTTAAAGAAGCATTGTTTCCAATCTCAGAGACGATTCTTTATTTTACAGAGAATGAGATGAAAACAGCAGACGGAGCACCGAGACAGAGATTGATTTTTTTGAAAAGCTGTGATTTTCATGCTCTGAAACGTCTGGATGAGATGTATCTGAAAAACGGTGCAGAGGATTATTATTACAGAAGAATGCGGGAAAATACAGTTTTTGCTGTGATGGGTTGTAAGGAATCCGGCAAAAACTGTTTTTGTGTAAGTATGGGCACAAATCGTTGTGAAGAATATGATATGTATATTTTTCAGGATGAAAAGGGCTGTTACATGGAACTGAGATGCAGAGAACTGGAAGAATTATTATGGGATTGTGGGCAGAATGTTCAGGAGAAACCGACTTTTGTGGAAAAGAATGAGGTTTATGTAGAGATTCCGGAGAAACTTCCGGATACAATTCACCAGGATTCCATGTGGCAGGAATATGGCAGCCGCTGTATTGGCTGTGGACGCTGCAATTTTGTCTGTCCCACATGTACCTGTTTTACTATGCAGGATATTTTTTATAAAGACAATCCAAAGGCTGGAGAGCGCCGCCGTGTATGGGCTTCCTGTCAGGTGGACGGATATTCTGACATTGCCGGAGGGCACAGCTTCCGCCAGAATCAGGGTGAAAGAATGCGTTTTAAGGTATTACATAAAATTTCAGATTATAAGAAAAGATTTGGATACCATATGTGTGTCGGCTGTGGACGTTGTGAAAATGTGTGTCCGGAGTATATTTCCTATATTGCATGTCTTCAGAAACTGAAAGAAAAGGAGGGAAAATAAGATGGCAAATGAATATATTCCTTTCTTATCTAAGATAAAAGAAATAGTGAAGCATACAGAGACAGAATATACATTCCGTATGACATATGTGGGAGATGTAAAACCAGGGCAGTTTTTTGAAGTTTCTGTTCCTAAATATGGTGAGGCGCCCATTTCTGTCAGTGGTATCGGAGAAGATTATGTTGATCTGACCATACGTAAGGTTGGTAAAGTAACCGGAGAAATTTTTGAATTGAATGAGGGAAGCAGCTTTTTTATGCGTGGTCCTTATGGAAATGGTTTCGAGAAAGAGAATTATCAGGGGAAAGAACTGATCGTGGTAGCCGGTGGAACAGGAGTATCTCCTGTGCGAGGCGTGATCAGTTACTTCGGTGAGCATCAGAATGAAGTAAAAAAATTACATACGATCCTTGGTTTTAAATCTCCGTCAGATATTCTGTTCCGTGAAGATCTGAAGAAATGGGAACAGCAGATGGATCTGATTCTGACGGTGGACTCATCCGATGACGATGCTTATAGGACAGGACTTGTTACAAAGTATATTCCGGAGCTTGAACCTGATAATATCCATGAGACTGCAGCTATTGTTGTCGGACCTCCGGTCATGATGAAATTTGCAGTAGCAGAGCTTTTAAAGCTGGGAATGAAGGAAGAACAGATATGGATTTCGCAGGAAAGAAAAATGTGCTGCGGGCTTGGTAAATGCGGGCATTGCCGAATGAATGACACCTATATTTGTCTGGATGGTCCGGTATTCTGCTATTCAGAAGGCAAAAAACTGTTTGATTAGGGAGGAAATCATAATGGATATTAATACAAAGAAACTGAAGAAAAATGCCTTCCGTGTATCAAAGGTTCGTGGGCTTACGGCTTCCAGAGTGCGTGTTCCGGGAGGCTGCTGTAATGCAGATGTCATGCAGCAGGTGGTGGATATTGCCAGAAAATATGGAAACGGACAGATTCATCTTACCACACGCCAGGGATTTGAAATTGAAGGAATCCATATGGAAGATATGGATAAAGTTAATGAGATGCTCCAGCCGATCATAGATAATCTTCAGATTAATCAAAATGAGACAGGTACCGGGTATCCGGCATCAGGAACCAGAAATGTCTGTGCATGTATCGGAAACAGAGTCTGTCCTTTTGGAAATTATAATACAGCAGCCTTTGCGAAGAGAATTGAAAAGGCGATATTTCCTAATGATCTTCATTTTAAAATTGCACTTACAGGATGTGCCAATGACTGTATCAAGGCGAGAATGCATGATTTTGGAATTATCGGCATGACAGAGCCACAATATGACCCGAATCGTTGTGTTTCCTGTGGTGCCTGTATAAAAGGTTGTGATAAGCTATCTGTGGATGCGCTAAAGATGGAAAACTACAGGATTGTACGCAACGAAGAAAAATGCGTAGGATGTGGCGTCTGCGTGACAAAATGTCCGACCAGAGCATGGACCAGAAGTGAAAAGAAATACTATCGTCTGACACTTATGGGACGAACAGGAAAGAAAAATCCACGTCTGGGAGAAGATTTTCTGATCTGGGCAGACGAAGACACCATCATCAAAGTTATCCTGAATACCTATAAATTTGTGAAGAAATATATTGATCCCAATGCGCCTGGCGGTAAGGAACATGTAGGATACATTATTGACCGCGTGGGTTTTGCAGAATATAAAAAATGGGCATTGGACGGTGTAGAACTTCCACCAGAAACAATCGTGAAAAATAATATTTACTGGAGCGGAATACATTACAGATAATTTCAGGGAAAAGATAATCAGAATCAATAAAGCCGATGCGGGATTTTTGGATCCTGTATCGGCTTTATTGATCTTACAGAAGTTTTGAAAAATTTACTTTTAATGGTTCATCAGTGCTTTGATATTTGAGGCTGTGTGGATTTTTTTCGATACAGCAGGAATAACATAAACAATAGAATTACTGGAAAAATAAGTCCGAATCCCATGCCAATCCTAATATTATTTCCGGCATTCTGGGTGATACGACCAACAATTCCAGGTCCAATGCTGCCACCTAAATCTCCTGCCATGGCAAGAAGAGAGAACATAGCCGTTCCACCTGTTGGAAAAGTTTTTGAGGAAATACTGATTGTTCCAGGCCACATGATTCCAACTGAAAATCCACATGCAATACAACCGATAAGTCCGATAATCGGGCTGGATGACAAAGCGGCAAGTAGATAACAGACAACGCATAATATGCCTGAACCACTCATAAACTTCATTAAATCTAACTGCTCTCCATATTTCCCAAAAATTATACGGCTGATTCCCATTGTTACTGCAAACATACATGGACCTGCTAAATCTCCCAGGGCTTTTGACAATCCCAGCGCGGCTTCTGCATAAGCAGAAGCCCATTGAGCCATTGCAAGTTCAGAGGCTCCGGAACAGATCATCAGACATATTGCAACCCAGAAAAATGGTTTGGAAAACAGATTCTTAATTCCCATTCCGGAACCATTGTCAACTAGATGTTCAATGGGACAGGTCATGAAGTTATAAGTATTAACTGCAGGAATGATTGCCCATATTACGGCGAGCCATTTCCAGTTGTCTATTCCAAATATCAGGAAAAATAAGCTGGAAATCAAAATTGTCCCAACAGCTCCCCAACAGTAAAAGGAATGGAGCAGACTCATAGTTGCTTCTTTGTTTTCAAACGGACAGGCCTCGATAATAGGGCTGCAAAGTACTTCTATTAAACCACTTCCGATGGCATAAACAATAACACTACATATAATTCCAATAAAAGGATTAGGTAAAAAATCAGGTAAAAATGCCAGTCCAAGCAGACCCAGTGCAGAAAATATTTCTGATGTAACAATGCACACACGATACCCGATATGGTCCACGAATTTGGCACAGAACAGGTCAACCAGAAGCTGTGTGAAAAAGAAGAAAGTGGATATCAGAGCAATATTACCGAGAGAAATATGGTAGTCACTGTGAAATTTCAAAAAAAGAAGCGGTGCGAAGTTTGCCGCAATAGCCTGTGTGATAAACCCCATATAACAGGCGATTTTTGTCTTATGGTAGTCTGTTTTTTTTATAGAATTTCTACATTTAAAAATCATAAGTATACCTCTTTTCTTTTTTTGCTTGATTATATAGCAAATATTAGATATATACATTGAATTAAATTGTAGAAATACTGTATAATATCGTAAAAAAGAAAGAATGTGATATGGAGATGGATTATAATAAAATATATAATAAGATACTTACAGACGAGGAGTTCATGGAAATTAAACAGCATGGAAGCAGTGACTATCCATTCCAGTATTATTATGATAATCTGGAATTGTTTGATTTTCATTGTATTGAGTGGCACTGGCACAGAGAATTTGAGTTTTTATATGTGGAGTCCGGACAAGTTACATGCGGAATAGGAGAAAAACAGATTATATTGTCAGAAGGAGAAGCAATTTTTATTAATTCTAAAATATTGCACCGCTTTTACGCATCATCAGGTGGTATCATTCCTAACTTTGTATGTATGCCGGAATTTATTGCACCGGAGAACAGCCTGATCTATAAG
The DNA here is from genome assembly GCF_025148125.1 of Blautia wexlerae DSM 19850. Taxonomy (NCBI): domain Bacteria; kingdom Bacillati; phylum Bacillota; class Clostridia; order Lachnospirales; family Lachnospiraceae; genus Blautia; species Blautia wexlerae. The sequence continues at coordinate 3,153,971 of NZ_CP102267.1, read as the reverse complement.
AAATATATCTTGCCAATCATTTCATCGAATATATATTTCCAGCGTTTTCAGACTGATGAACTATGGCAGACAAAGATTATACAAACTATGATAAAAATAATGGAAATACAGGGAAATGAGAAAATAAGAGAACTTGCTACTTTGGCATTGATGCAGGATTTATGGCTGACTTTTTATGAAAATGTAAAGTTATCTGATAAAGGAGATGTACAGACAGTTGATGAAGTTGCACAGAAAAGAGTGCAGTTAATCATGCAATATATACATGAAAACTATAATCATAATTTGTCTCTGGATGAAATTGCTTCACATATAGGAATCAGCAAAAGTACTGCACTTAATTTGTTCCACCGGTTTTTACATACTACACCGGTTAATTATCTGATAGGATATCGACTTCAGGCAGCTTCCTGGTTATTGAAAAATACGAATAAAAAAGTAAAAACGATCGCCTATGAAAGTGGATTTCATAACGTTGATTATTTTTGCAGATTGTTTAAAAAACGTTATCATTTAACCCCATCAGAATATCGTTGCACATGTTTAAAATTGTTGTCGGCAGATCCGAGTCTTCAGACCCATAAATAAAGCCGATGCGGGATTTTTGAATCCTGTATCGGCTTTGTTAATTTTGCGAAGATTTTGAAAAATTTATTTTACTGGTTCATCAGTGCTTTGATATCTTCTTCCGGTGTGGTGATAGGTGCAATACCATAATTTTCTACCAGATAGTTCAGAATATTAGGAGACAGGAACGCCGGAAGAGAAGGACCAAGACGGATGTTTTTGATACCTAAGTGTAAAAGTGTCAGCAGGATACAGACTGCTTTCTGTTCATACCAAGAGAGAACGAAGGAAAGCGGAAGCTCATTTACAGAACATCCAAATGCATCCGCAAGTGCCACAGCAACCTGGATTGCACCATAAGCATCATTACACTGGCCCATATCCATCAGTCTTGGCAGACCACCGATTTCTCCCAGATCCAGATCGTTGAAACGGAATTTTCCACATGCCAGGGTGAGAACAATACTGTCAGAAGGTGTCTGCTTCACGAATTCCGTATAATAGTTTCGACCTGGTTTGGCACCATCACAGCCGGCAACCAGGAAGAAATGGCGGATAGCGCCTGATTTTACTGCTTCTACTACAGTATTCGCATGGGAAAGAATAGCTGCATGCCCGAAACCGGTTGTCACTTTCGTACCGCCGTTGATGCCTGTGCGTGTCTGATCTTCTTTGTAACCACCCAGTTCCAGTGCTTTTTCAATAACCGGTGTGAAATCTTTCTTCTCGTCGATATGAACAGCGCCTGGGAAAGCAACCACTTCTGTTGTAAATACTCTGTCAGCATAACTGCTTTTTGGCGGCATCAGACAGTTGGTGGTGTAAAGGATCGGAGCCGGAAGATGATCAAACTCTTTCTGCTGATTCTGCCATGCAGTTCCGAAATTTCCTTTTAAGTGAGAGAATTTCTTTAAGAGTGGATAGGCATGGGCAGGGAGCATTTCACCGTGGGTATAGATGTTGATTCCTTTTCCTTCTGTCTGTTCAAGTAAAAGCTGCAGATCCTTCAGATCATGACCGGTTACTACAATAAATGGTCCTTTTTCTACGGTAAGTGTAACTGCAGTCGGTTCCGGTGTTCCATAGGTTTTGGTATTTGCCTTGTCAAGAAGTGCCATACATTTCAGATTGATTTCCCCTACTTTCAGTACAGTAGGAAGCAGTGTATCCATACTTTCTTCATAACCAATCTTAAATAATGCTTCGCAGAAGAAACGGTTTACTTCGGCATCTTCATAATTCAGAACATTTGCATGATAAGCATAGGCTGCCATTCCGCGAATCCCGAAAAGAATAAGGGACTTCAGGGAGCGGATATCTTCATCTGCATTCCACAGCTGCTGCATGTCATATTCGTCTGATTTACCGCAAGGTGACTGACATTTACTGCAGTCAGGAACCAGTCTTTCTTTTTCTGCTCTGACTTTTTGTATCATATTTTCGATTGCTGCATCGTCAAAACTCACATTTGTAACGGTAGTAAACAGTCCTTCAATTATGACCTGACTGGTACTTTTGGAAATAGCTGCTGCGCTATCGACAGCCCTTGCCAGACCGATCAACGCACCTGTCAGCTCATCCTGTAATTTGGCAGTGCCTGCCTTTTTTCCGCAGACACCTGCATTTCCTGTGCAGCCAGTGCATCCCACTGTCTGTTCACACTGATAACAAAACATTTTTTTATCCATTGTCGTATCCTCCTTTATTCTATAATATTTCCATCAATACCTATGGTTATAACCTGCCAGGGAATGAATTTTCCACTATTCTGAAGTGCTTTTCTGGTTGCCATCTCAAGTCCGCCACAGCATGGAACTTCCATTCTTACAATCGTCACACTTTGAATATCGTTATTTTGGATTATTGCAGTCAGTTTCTCGCTATAATCCACCTGATCCAATTTAGGACAGCCGATTAATGTTACCTTATTTCGGATAAAATCCTGATGAAAGCCTGCGTAAGCGTAAGCAGTACAATCGGCTGCGATTAAAAGCTTTGCGCCGTTAAAATATGGGGCACTGACAGGTGCCAGCTTAATCTGTACCGGCCAGTTCTGAAGATTGGATACCTGACCTGTGGTTGAAGATGGTTTTTCTGATTTGGGTATTTCTGATCGCTGAATCTGCATGCTTTTAGACCCGGGACAGCCGGCATGAGCAGTTATTGCCTGATTTTGGGCAAATATTTTTTTCTGTGCTTCTTTCACAGCCTCTTCATCATATTCAGGTGCTTCCCGTTCCTCAAAGGAAATGGCACCTGTGGGACATTCCGGGAGGCAATCCCCCAGTCCGTCACAGAAATGTTCTCTCACCAATTCTGCTTTTCCATTAATGATATCAATGGCACCTTCGTGGCAGGCATCTGCACAGGCGCCGCAGCCATTGCATTTTTCTTTATCGATTCGAATAATCTTTCTTATCATTTTACCTCCGTCAATAGATTTAACTTTTGTTTCTGTCAGCATTATAGTATGATAAATACAACTTGTATGTTTGATTTCCAACAAGGAGGAATGATTTTGAAAAAATATTTACCCATTCTAAAAAACAGTCCATTCTTTACAGGCCTTACTGATAACGAGATATTATCTATACTGCATTGTGTAAAAGCAACAACAGTTTCCCAAAAACGAGATTCTTATATTTTCAGAGCAGGAGATTCTACCGAGGTAATGGGACTTGTGGTGTCTGGCTGTGTTCTTGTTATTCAGGAAGACCTTTGGGGGCATCGGAATATTCTGTCGAAATGTCATACCGGTGATTTCTTTGGTGAGCCATATGCAGCAAGCCCGGGAGCTGTTCTGAATGTCAGTGTGGTGGCAGATACAGATTGTGAGATTATTCTGCTAAATGTCCAAAGACTTCTGATTTCCTGCCCGACTGCATGCGAACACCATCAGAAGCTGATCCGCAACCTGGTTAGCGTTCTGGCAAATAAGATACTGATCCTGAACGACAAAATCACACATGTGGGCAAGCGAACGACAAGGGACAAACTATTGTCCTATCTGTCGGCAGAGTCTATCAGACATTCATCGTTATCCTTTGATATTCCCTTTGACCGGCAGCAGTTGGCAGATTATCTGTGCATTGACCGTGCGGCAATGTCTACGGAGATATCAAAGTTACAGAAAGAAGGTTATATAAAAACAAATAGAAATCATTTTGAATTAACTGTTTGTAATAATTCGGATTCTGAAATAAAAATGTGATATCCATTATGAAAAATTGTGTATTACAGTTATGTCAAGCGGATATTTGCAACCTCCGCAGGGGACTTACTTGATTCGATTAAACTTTCGTGTGACAAACGTAGCTGTCTGTGATATTATGAAAGTGATATAAGCGAAAATGACTTTTGCAGAAACGAAAGTATCTTTAAATGATATTTGCAAATATACTTCCTCTAATGGCTTAAAGGGAAGTTTTATGGATACGGAACGGTATGAGTACAAATGAGCAGGAAACAGTAATGTCAATGCTGTATGGACTTCAGAAGTAGGAGAACAGTTCGAACATATGTATCGACTGTTCTTTTTTGTTTTCAGGAATTAATGCGGTAGTATTTTCTATATAAGTGTTGGGAGATTATATGAAAAAGTTTAAGGCAAACGATAATAAGAGTGAAGAACATGAGATCAACTACAGACAATTCAACAAAAAGCTGGAACTGCTGAATCAGATCCTGTCTCTGATATCAGACATCAATCAGGCATCAGATGAAAAAGAAGTGAAGGACTGTATTCCTGCATTGCTTCAATACACCGGTGAATATACAGATGCAGACAGAGTATATATTTTTGAACTGATGTCTGAAAAACAGGATTATTACAGCAATACCTTCGAATGGTGCAGAGAGGGGATCGTCCCCCAGATTGACAATCTGATTCGTATTTCTGCCGATAGTATGCCGGTGTGGCATGAGAAATTTCTTCGTGGAGAAACTATAATTATTCATGATCTGGAGAAAATATGTGAAACTATGCCTTCGGAATATGACATCCTGAAGGTTCAGGATATTCATTCTCTGCTGGTTTTACCTTTGTTTGCAAATACGCAGTTGAGCGGTTTTATCGGTCTGGATAATCCGGATCTGGTTAATCCCGGTGTTTCCATATCGCTTCTTTCCAATGCAGGCGGACATCTTGCCAGTACCCTGAATAATCTGCGTATGTTCAGGATGCTTGAGGAAAAGCAGAAAACACTGGAGAGCAATCTGGAGGAACTTCAGAAGGAGAAGCATATCCTGGAAGCTCTCTGTGTAGATTATACCTCATTTTATTTATGTGATCTGGCAAATGATACTCTGGAACCGATCAAACAGAGCATGCATTCTAATTGGGCAGAGATTGATGGGATGACAGAGCTGGAATCCGGCTATACCTCCAGAATCAGATATTATTATGACCATTATGTGATCCGGGAATCAGCATCGGATTTCCTCCGGAAGATGGAACGTCACGCTCTCATAGAGTATCTGCGGAATCACAAGCGTTTTGCGTATCGTTATCAGTCAGTGAAAAACCATGCCGGACATGAGTATTTTGAATTACAGGTGATCCGCCTGGAGACAGGCAACAGGGATGATTATAAGATCATTATGGGATTTCGCTATATTGATGATATTGTGCAGGAGGATATGAAAAAGAAGCAGCAGATGGAAGCGACTATGGCTGATCTGAAAATGAATAATGAGATTATCTCTGCAATCAGTAAAATGTACCGGATCATTTACCGGATGGATCTGATCCATGATACCTGTGAGGAGATTTCCAGCCAGGAATCCATGCACCGTCTGACCGGCAGAAGTGGAAAGACTTCTGTTAAGTTTACAAAAGCCAGAGAAAAATTCATAGCCCCCGAATTTCAGGAAAGAATGAGAGAATTTCTGGATGTTTCCACTCTGGCAGAGCGTCTGAAGAACAGAGAGGATGTTTCCACAGAATACAGAGCCATAACCGGAGTCTGGTATCAGGCAAGATTTATTGTAAAGCTTCGAAATGAAGCAGGGGAAGTGACTAATGTTCTCTATGTGACGAGAGATATTAATGACCAGAAAATATCTGAGCTGGAGAGCCGGGAAGAACTGAGAAGAACCGCTCAGGAGGCAGAGAAAGCCAATCTGGCAAAGACAGATTTCCTGAGGAGAATGAGCCATGATGTTCGTACACCGATCAACGGGATCCAGGGCTGTGTGGATATTGCGGACCGTTATCCGGATGATCTGGAGCTTCAGCAGGAAGCACGTACCAGAATCAGGACTGCTTCCAGTTATCTTTTAAATCTTGTCAATGATGTGCTGGATATGAATAAGCTGGAATCCGGCAATATACAGCTTGAGAGAAAGCACTTTAATCTGCTGGAACTTTTGCATAATACGAATGAAATCATCAGGATGCAGGCAAATGAAGCTGGTGTCAATTATTATGTAGAAGCTGGAGAAATCATCCATACACAGCTGATAGGAAGTCCGGTACATTTCCAGCAGATATTGATGAATATCGGCAGCAATGCAGTAAAATATAATCATGATGGCGGTTCTGTGACAGTTACCTGTCGTGAGATTTCCTATACGGATACCATTGCGGAATATGAACTGACCTGTACAGATACCGGGATCGGCATGAGTGAGGAATTTCAGAAAAGGGCATTTGAGCCTTTTGCCCAGGAAGGACAGTCAGCCAGAACAAAATATGCAGGTACTGGTCTGGGACTTGCCATTGCCAGAAAACTGATAGAACTGCAGGGAGGAACTCTTTTCTTTGAGAGCATACAGGGAAAAGGAACCAAATTTATTCTTCATATTTCTTTTGAAATCTCTGCTGAGGAACCGGAAAAGAAATCTCATATGTATCAGAACTGTTCAGTAGAGGGAATTCAGGTTCTGCTGGTGGAAGACAATGAGCTGAATATGGAAATTGCTGAGTTTCTGCTGAAAGAAGAAAAAATGATAGTGACAAAGGCATGGAATGGACGGGAAGCCGTAGAAATCTTTGAGGATTCAGAGCCCGGATACTTTGATGTGATTCTGATGGATCTGATGATGCCACAAATGGGAGGTCTGGAAGCTACCCGCAGAATCAGAAAAATGGATCGAGAGGATGCGAAATCTATCCCCATTTTTGCTATGACAGCCAATGCCTTTCTGGATGATATTGCACAGAGTAAAGCAGCAGGAATGAACGAACATTTTTCAAAACCCCTTCAAATGGAGAAAGTGATAGATACCATTCGATTTTATTGCACAGCCCGATGAAAAACAGTTGGAAGAAAACATAACGAGGAAAATTCAATGAAAATAAATAGTACAGCTGCTAAACATATTAAAAAATACTGCTATATTATAGGACTTCTCTCTTTCCTGATCGCATTTTTTGCGTGTAGTCAGATGCTCCGATATCAGGAAAAGGAAAAAAAAGCATCGGGAACTTATATGGCACAAAGCACGATAAGGAGAGTCAAGGCAAAGCTGGAAAATTATATAATGATTTCTGATTTTCTGGGAAATTATATCATTGATGGATCGGATATGGATGAAAACACTTTTTCAGAACTGGCAGAAAAGATTCCTAATGAGGAAGGTGTGGTAAAGGCGTTTGAGCTGGCACCGGAAGGGATCATAACCGAAATCTATCCTATGCAGGGAAATTCAGAGGCTCTTGGACTGGATGTTCTGAGGGAACACGAACGGAAAAAAGATGCAGTTCTGGCTAAGGAAACCGGGGAATATACACTTGGCGGTCCCTATCAGTTAAAGCAGGGAGGAACAGGAGCATTACTTTTTAAACCGGTTTATCGAACCGATAATTTCGGAGAGAGTAGTTTCTGGGGATTTGTACTCCAGGTAATTGACTGGGATCGTTTCATGAGTGATATAAATCTGAAATCTTTAAGTGAGGCAGATTTCAGTTATAAGATCTGATCTTATGACAGAAGCAGTGGAGATAAGGTTATTCTTGCCCAGAGTCAGGATGATATGCCGGAAAACAGCCTGACGATAGAATGTGAGATCCCGAATAACACATGGTATTTTGATATTGCGCCTTCCAATGGGTGGACTCCGGTTTCTCAATGGATTCTTTCCATAATTGCTTCTTATATATTCTCGTTGCTGATCGCTATGGTTTTTTATCAGATATCCAGCAAAAAACACAGAGAAAAACAATATGCTGCTGAGCTTGAGAAAGCGGCAGAACTGGCGAAAAGTGCCAATGAAGCAAAAACACGATTTCTGTTTAATATGAGCCATGATATCCGGACGCCAATGAATGCGATCATAGGTTTTTCCGGATTACTGGAAAAGAACCTTCAAAACGAGGAAAAGGCAAAAGAATATCTGGGAAAGATCTGTTCTTCCGGAAATCTGCTGATGACGATTATTAACCAGATCCTGGAGATAGCCCGTATTGAAAGCGGCACTACAGCTCTGCAGCTGAAAGCAGAGGATATAAACACATTATTTCATACGGTAAACACAGTATTTGAGGAAGATGTAAGGAAGAAGAACCTGCAGTATTCGGTAGATTTGGATGTATATCATACCTTTATCCTTTGTGACAGGGTGAAACTTCAGGAGATAATGCTGAACATCATCAGCAATGCGATAAAGTATACGTCAGATGGGCATGGGGTTCATGTAAAGATATATGAGAAGGATTCAGAGGATCCCCGGAAAGCCCGGCTTATTTTTACCTGTGAAGATACAGGCATTGGCATGAGCGAGGAATATCTTCCACATATCTTTGAAGAATTTTCCAGAGAGCATACAACCACAGAGAACAAGGTCGCTGGTACAGGACTGGGTCTTCCTATTGTAAAATCCATGATCGAGTTGATGGGAGGAAGTATCCGGGTAGAAAGTACGCAGGGTGCCGGGACAAAATTCACTGTAGATATTTCTTTTGATACAGCATCAGAAGAGGATGTATACAGGAATCAGATATCTGAACAGCCGGATGCATTAAAGAGGATGGAAGGAAAACGTATTCTTCTTGCAGAAGATAATGATCTGAATGCAGAAATTGCGATAGAACTGCTTGCGGAACAAAAGATTATTGCAGACCGCGCAATGGATGGAGCTGACTGTCTGGATAAGCTGGAGAAAGCAGCTTCCGGATATTATGATATGATTCTTATGGATATTCAGATGCCGGTGATGGATGGATATGACGCTACAGCCAGGATACGCAGAATGAAAGATGAGGAGAAAGCTTCCATACCCATTATAGCAATGACAGCAAACGCCTTTGCAGAGGACAGACAAAAGGCGATATCGACCGGAATGAATGATCATGTGGCAAAACCAATTGATATGAAGGTACTTTTACCGGTGATGGCAAAATATATCAGATAGAATAAATCCGCCGATATGATTACACAAGTTGATCGTATCAGCGGATTTTTTGTCAAAATCTGTGGACTTATATAGTATTAAAAACTATATAAACTGGTTTCGCTTGACAAGAATGAATATTGTGATATACTTTGAATATCAAAATATTTAAAATACAAACAAAATAACAGGAGAAGAATCACAATGAAGAATTTCAAAATAGGAGATAAAATCACAAGAGTTCCATTGATCCAGGGGGGAATGGGAGTTGGGATCAGTCTTGGCAGACTTGCAGGTTCTGTTGCGAAAGCAGGAGGAGTTGGTATTATTTCCACTGCACAGATCGGCTACAGGGAAGAAGATTTCGACAGAAATCCGGCAGCAGCCAACGAACGTGCCATTGCCGGTGAAATGAAAAAAGCCCGTATGATTTCCGAAGACGGAATTATAGGATACAATATTATGGTTGCACTGAAGGAATATGCATCTCACGTAAAGGCTGCAGTAAAAGCCGGCGCAGACATCATTATTTCCGGTGCGGGACTTCCCACAGAGCTTCCGGAACTGGTAAAAGGAAGTCTGACAAAGATTGCGCCCATCGTATCTACAGACAAATCCGCAAAAGTAATCCTGAAATACTGGGACAGAAAATACAAAAGAACTGCAGATCTGGTAGTGATCGAAGGTCCTCAGGCAGGCGGACACCTTGGCTTTCATAAAGAAGAACTGGAGAAATATACTGAAGAATCCTACAGTGAAGAAATAAAGAAAATCATCGCAACAGTAAAAAGCTACGCAGAGAAATATGAGACAGAAATCCCAGTGATCGTAGCCGGTGGTATCTATAACAGAGAGGATGTCCAAAAAGTGGATAATCTGGGTGCTGACGGCATTCAGGTAGCTACCCGTTTTATTACAACGGAAGAATGTGATGCAGACATCCGCTATAAAGAAGCTCATTTAAAAGCAAAAGAATCCGACATTGCCATTGTAAAAAGCCCGGTAGGAATGCCAGGTCGTGCCATTATGAACAAATTCATGACCCGTGTCATGAACGGCGAACAGATTTCACACAGTCCCTGTCATGGATGTCTTGTAAAATGCAGCCCCAAAGAAATACCTTACTGTATTACTGACGGACTGATCAATGCAGTAAAAGGGAATGTAGATGAGGGACTTATTTTCTGTGGTGCAAAAGCATGGAAAGCAGAGCGTTTGCAGACAGTACAGGAAGTGATTAATGACTTGTTTTGATCAATCAAGTAGCGAAGCGGATTGTGAATATCCGTTTGACTATAGAAATGCATAATTTAAGGGGTGAACGTTTTGTAATGTTCACCCCTTATTATGGATTTGTACAGTATTTAATTTTGAATTTCTGCCAGTGCCTTTTTAAACTGAAATGTAAATAAAACAGAGGTAAAGATCACAGCAGTAATATCTGCAATGGGTTCTGCCATATATACGCCTGTTGTTGAATCAGATATCATATGGGGCATAATATAGATCAGCGGGATCAGCAGTACAAACTTACGGACAACAGCAACAATAATAGAGTTTACTGCCTTTCCAAGGGAGGTAAAGGTCATCTGACATGCAATCTGGATACCGAAGAGGAACAGACCACCCAGATAGATTTTCAGCATTGGTGCAGTAAATTCGATAAGACTTGTATCTGCCGTAAAAATGCTTACAAATACTCTGGGAACAAGCTGTACAGCAGCCCAGAGGAGTACAGAATATGACAGACAGGTGATCAGAAGCAAGCGAAAAGTTTTCTTTACTCTGTCTGCATTTTTGGCACCGTAATTATAACTGGAAATTGGCTGTGCTCCCTGCGCAATTCCCTGAAGAGGAAGCATGGCAAACTGCATAACACTGGTCAGGATGGTCATGGCTCCCACTGCAATATCACCGCCGTACCGAAGCAGGGATGAATTAAAGCAGACAGTTACAATACTTTCACTTGACTGCATGATAAAAGCAGCAAGTCCCAGTGCGATACAGGGAAGAACAACTTTTGCCTCCAGATGGAGATGCTTTTTCCTGAGGTGAAGCTGTGTCTTTTTGCCGCAGAGGAATAAAACTACCCAGAGTGTGGAAATCGCCTGTGAGATAACAGTTGCCAGTGCAGCACCGCGTACCCCCATATGAAAAACAAAGATAAATACAGGGTCTAAAACAATATTGCAGACAGCACCGATCAGGACGGAAACCATGGAAAATGTGGTAAATCCCTGTGCAGTGATGAATGCATTCATACCAAGGGTTAATTGTACGAACAAGGTACCGAAAGCGTAAATATGTATATAATCTGTTGCATAACTGATGGTGTTTTCACTGGCGCCAAAAGCCAGTAATAAATCTCTGCCCCAGATCAGTAAAATGGCAGTGAGGATAACAGAGATAATAATCTGAAGAATAAAACAGTTGCCTAATATATTCTCAGCAGATTTATTATCCTGTTTTCCCATGTAAATAGAAGCCCTTGGTGCGCCGCCGGAACTGATCAGTGCCGCAAATGCGGAGACAATCATGATGATGGGCATACAGACTCCCACACCGGTAAGTGCCAGGCTGCCTTCCCCCGGGATGTGGCCGATGTAAATACGGTCTACAATGTTATAAAGCATGTTGATGAGCTGGGCGATCACTGTTGGAATGGATAGCTTTAAAAGAAGCTTTCCAACAGGTTCTGTGCCCAGAAAATTTTTGTTATCCTTCATGGATGATAACCTCTTTCTTAAAAATATTTTTGAATGAATAATATTTAATGATACGATATAAAGAAAGGAAAGTCAACTCAGGATAGAGAATTTTGGCAACGTTACTGAGAACGGAGTGAACAGTAACAGTTCCGGGACATCTGGCAGATACAGATACCCGGAACTTTTTGGATTAAGATGCGTTATTTTAGAGGATTACTATAAATCAGGCAGCGAAGCGTATAGTTTTATCTGCCTGACATGTCAGAAAATGTCCGGATGAGATCAGATTGTAATTACATACGCCCTGTTTCCTCTATAATAGGGACGTCCGTCTACACCGCTGAGATCATAACTCATACGGTAATATCTTTCGATATGTCCTGTGCCTTTTGCCCAGTTCGGATCGCAGACTTCTCCTTTGATCTCAGCCCATCCATGACCGCCTGATGAGATAACCTTGGCTTCAAATCCGACTGCGTTAGCCAGGTAAGCAAATGCAGATGCAAAAGCGAAACAGTCGCCATGCCCCCGGTAGAACATATCCTCCGCATAGCTGACATCCCAGTTTGAGTAATAGTAACGGAAATCGTAGTCATTGCCGGTGCCACCGTATCCGTAGCTGACTGCCTTCAGATAACATCTCCATAATTTCTCTGGTTTGGACATATTTCTTTTGGTCACACGACGCATGACCTGGTTAGCTGTGACCATAAGGTTCAGTTTTCTTTTTTCTTCACTGTTATAGCGTGCTTCTCCACTTTTGGTAAGATAAATACCATTTACACGCCGGGAAGTTACCATGGAGGCATAACAGCCGTTGCGGATCTGGAAGAAATAATAATCTCCCTTGATCTTCTGCCAGCCGTTCTGCTGGATTCCCTTTTCATTAAAATAATATTTCTTTCCGCGGATCGTGACAAGTCCCTTTACAGTATGTCCGTTTTCATCATAGTAATAAATGTTTCCGCTGGGTTTGTGGTCAAATTTGTTACGTTTTTTTGATGCTGCGGATACTGAAGCTGAAAATAAAAAAGAGCAACAGATAGCAATAAGAATTGCTGAGATAGAAAATACTTTTAATTTTTTCATAGAGCACCTCCGTTCTTTATGAGCAGATACTTATTTCTGATAAATAATGTACAATGAAGAAATTATCTGCTCTAATCATAAGATATATTTTATTATATAAGACAATTTCACTGTGCGCAATATTAAATTGGAGAAAAAGCGTTACTGTTCACACACCACTATACCGCGAGGTGTTTTGGCATAAATATGCCAAAATCCCGAGACATACAAGCCAAAATTCCATTGCCGCAGGCAATCTGGAATGAATTTTGGCTACGTTACTGTGAACGGAGTGAACAGTAACGAAAAAGCTGAAGAGCGGATTGTTGCGCGGATGCGTTTTGTGGTGTATAATTAAACGCAATAGGCTTGTGAACAGTAGCTCTGTAATTTAAGCAAGGATATAAGGTGAACAATTTTGAAAAAGACGATAGAAGAACTATTAAGTGGAAATTTCAGACATGAACATCCGCAGCTCCTTTTTTCGCAGGACAAAATAGAAGTGACTCTGAAAGCAGGTGATGTGTACAAAGGGGAACTGTATTTCGGAACAGAGGATAATCAGAAAATACGTGGATATATTACATCTTCCAACAGGCGCGTGGTACCGGGAACCGAGAAATTTTCGGGAACTACGGTGAGACTGCAGTATGGAATTGACGGTGCGGGGATGCACCCGGGTGAGAGACATGAGGGATGGCTTTGTTTCACCACAGACATTGGAGAATATAAGCTGCCATTTCTTATTCAGACAGAGAAAGCAGAACTGAAAAGTGCAGCCGGAGATGTGCCGGATATGGATACCTTTGTGAATATTGCAAAGGACGATTTTAAAGAAGCATATCGTGTTTTTACAGACCGCAGATTTGAACTTCTGTTAAGAAATGCCGGACAGAAAGAGAAAGCTCTTTATAAGGGACTCTCAAAACAGCCTGTGACATTTCAGCATGTAGAAGAGTTTCTGATCGGAACGGGAAAAAAGGATCCTGTAAAAATTGAACTGAAGGCAGATCAGAACAGCTTTTATGATATCAGTGAATCTGTCCGCGAAACTTTTGCAGTCCAGAGGAGCGGATGGGGACATCTCAGGCTGGAGGTAGAGGCGAAAGGTGATTTTCTGGAAGTTTCCAGGCATGTGGTCACAGATGAGGATTTTATAGGAAGCTATTATCAGGTGGAATATGTAATCCGTAAAGAAAAGCTGAAAAAAGGACGTCAGTTTGGTGAGATCACTGTGAAGAGTCCTTATCAGCAGCTGACTTATCAGATCACTGCATCCATGGAATCGAAAGTGCAGCTCAAAACAGAGATTCATGTGAAACGGCATAAGCTGGAACTGTTACGTGACCTTGCAGAATACTCCTGCAAAAGAATGGACAGTAAGACATGGATCGGCAGCAGCAGATTTGTCCTTAATCAATTAAGGGAAGAAGGCTGTGATTATCCGGAATATCAGATGTATGAAGCATACATTCTTCATATGGAAGAAAAGGATGAGCAGGCAAGAGAAATTCTGAAGAAATTTAAACATCAGAACTTTGTCAGAGAGAATCTGGAACTGGCAGGTGCTTACCTTTATCTCTGCGTTCTTACAGGATTGCACAAAGACAGAGAACAGGCGATAAGACGTCTGTACAATTTCTTTCTGCAGAAGGAAGACAGTTTCCTGTTGTTCAAACTCTGGCTGGAGATGAATCCGGAGGATAAGGGTTCTCCTTCAAGGCTTGTATTTATGATGGAGGAACTTTTTGAGAAAGGCTGCAGGAGTCCGTTTCTGTATCTGGAAGCATGGAATTATATCAGCAGTGACACAACACTTCTTCACAGAATGAGCAGTTTCTGGACACAGGTATTTTTATTTGCGGGAGAGAAAGGTCTTCTGACAGAAGAGCTGGTGATGAGATTTGCCTATCTTACAGGGTATGAGAGAGAATTCTGTACCAGTATGTACAGAGCACTGGCAATGGGATACGATGCTTTTGAATCCGATGATACGCTGGAAGCAATCTGCAGATATATCATGCTTGGAAATCCGAGAAAACCGGAATATTTCAGATGGTTTTCCCAGGCAGTGGAGAAAGGAATCCGTCTGACGAGGATATATGAATATTATGTGGAAACAATGGATACATCTTATCAGAGAGAACTTCCAAAGCCCCTTCTGATGTATTTTACCTATAATAATACTTCTCTTGCAGATGATAAAAAGGCATTTATTTATGCAAGTATTGTGGGAAACAGAGGCCGTCAGCCACAGACATATGCGGATTACAGGGATCATATGAAGATTTTTGCCATGCGCAAGGCGAAAGAAGGACGGATGAATGAGAATTATGCGGTTCTTTATCAGGAATTTTTAAGCAATCCCAAAACAGAAGGACAGGCAAAACTGCTCGCGCAGAAGCTGTTTACACACAGACTGTACTGTGATGATAAGAAGATACGCTATGTGATCGTGCGCCATGAACAGCTCAGGGAAGAAGAAATCTACCCATGTATCCAGGGCGTGGCTTATCCAAGAATTTATACAGATGATGCGGTGATCCTGTTTCAGGATGGGAAGCAGAGAAGATATGTATCAACAGTAGATTACAATATCAAGAAATTATTTGATGAGCGTGAACTGACAGATAAGGTTCTTGGTTTTCATATTGAAGAGCCGGGACTGGTACTTCACTGCAGTGAGCATACAGAACTGAAACAGGAGAATCTTCAGGCATTCCAGAGGATCCCGGAGTCAGAGGAATTTTCAGATGAATATCAGAAATGTATCAGAGAGAAGCTGCTTTCTTATTATTCCGAACACACCGGAGCAGAAGAAGCAGATAATTATCTGAGACAGATGGACTATAAGAAATATGCGGCTGTAGACAGAACAGCTCTTCTGGAAGTACTGATCTCCAGAGGAATGTATCAGCAGGCAATGTCCATTGTTTCCCAATTCGGATATGAAGGAATCCGCATAGAGAGCCAGCTGAAACTGACCAGCAGAATGCTGACAAGATGTGAGATGGAGGAGGATGACGAATTGCTTGCCCTTGCATCGGATGTATACAGACGCGGAAAATATGATGAAGTGATCCTGAAGTATCTTATGGAATACAGATTTGGTCCTGTAGATGAACTGATATCTGTATGGAAAAGTGCGCAGGGCTTTGAGATGGATACTTATGAACTGGAAGAGAAGCTTCTTGGCCTTCTGATGTTTACTTCTGATTACAGGAAAGAGGGAGAGAAGATCCTGGAGGATTATGTTCATCACAGCGGAAAGGAACGTATTACAGGAGCATATCTTACGCAGACTGCATATGGTGCATTTGTAAAAGAATATCCGATGAGTGTTTTTGTAAGAAGTCTGCTGGAGCGGGCTTATGATGAGAAATGGCCGGTTGATTTTGTATGCAGTCTTGCTCTTCTGGAAGCGTATTCCAAAGAAAAAAAACTGGAGAAAAAACAGCTTTGCAATGCAGAGGAGATTCTTCAGAAATGTGTGAAACAGGGAATGTACTTTGCGTTTTTCAGGAAACTTCCGGTATCTGTCTTAAGTCCCTATCAGCTGGATGATAAAACCTTTGTGGAATACCATGCAGATCCGTCTGCAAAGGTGACACTCTATTATGCACTGGATGCAGGCCTCGGAAATCAGGTGAAATATCAGACAGAGCCTCTGCGTGATTTATATGAAGGTATTTTTGCAAAATCATTTACATTGTTCTACGGGGAGACATTGCGGTACTATTTTGAATCAGTAACAGGAGAGCAGGTAAATCGGACGCAGGAGAGGGTACTTACAATGAATAAGATTGAGGGTACACCTGTAAGCAAATATCATATGATCAATCAGATGCTCTCTGCACGCAGACTGGATAAAAAGAAAGAAGTGTTTTCACAGGTGAAGAAGTATCTTCGCCAGGAACAGTATGTGAAGAAGATGTTTGTGATCGAGAAAGAAGAGCAGGAACAGATTGTCCTGAAACCGGGAGGAACAAATGAACGAAATTCGTGATTTGATCGTGGGAATTGATTTTGGCAAAGAGTATTCTCAGATATGTTATTATGACAGAAAAGGAGACGAGGCACGTTCTCTTTCTATGAAAGCGGGTGGAAATCAGTATGAGGCTCCCTGTATTCTGTGCTGGAGACCGGAGCAGAAAGACTATTGCGTAGGACTGGAAGCAGATTACTTTGTCCGGGAAAAGGGCGGAGTCATGATCGATGATGTCTATGGAATCTGTGAAAAAAGTGATTCTGTGCTGGTGGAAGGACAGGAACTTGCACCATGGGAGATCCTGGCTCAGTTTCTGCAGGGAATGCTTAAATTTCTGGGAGTGGCAGAACTGGTCAAAAATACTAAATGTGTGGCGGTGACACTGCCCGGGCTGACGGAAATTCAGGTTGAGAATTTCCAGAAAGCATTTGAGATAATTGGATTTCCACATGAGAAATATATGCTGCTGGATTATGGGGAAAGCTTCTATTATTATGTGCTCTCACAGAAAAGAGAAACCTGGAACCGCAGTGTGGGATGGTATGCCTTTACACCGGAGAACGTGTCTTTTCGCAAGATGACAATGAACGGTGCAACAAAGCCTGTCACTGTAAAACTGGAAGAAGCTGTGGAGACAGAACTTCCTGCTGAGGGACAGGAGAGAGATTCAGAATTCGGTAAGTTTGTCCAGAAAACACTTGGCAGAGATCTGTTTTCCAGCATTCAGATCACAGGAGATGGATTTTCACAGGACTGGGCAGAGCAGTCTGTAAGGTTACTCTGTTATCAGAAAAGAAAGGTTTTCTATGGAAATAATCTTTTTGCAAAGGGTGCCTGCGCTGCAGGAAAAGAGAAAACAGAGAACAAGGCATTAAAGGGATATCGCTTTTTAAGCGATTCTCTGGTTATGGCTGATGTGGGGATGGAAATGAGAGTGATGGGTTCTCCTACCTATTATCCGCTGATCGAGGCAGGAAATAACTGGTATGACAGTAAGGCATCCTGTGAATTTATTCTTGATGATACAGAGGAGCTTGTGTTTATTGTAAGCACGTACCACAGACCGGAGAAAAGAAGGGTAGGAATGATGCTGCCCGGTATTCCGTTGCGTCCGGACAAGACTACCAGATTACGGCTAGAATTACAGTATGTCTCATCTACAGAATGTAAAGTGACGGTTACAGATCTGGGATTCGGAGAAATGTTCCCTTCCAGTGGGAAAACCTGGACAGAGACAGTAGAATGGTAAAGGAGATGGAGCAATGAGCGGATATATTTTATGTCAGACAAAAAAAGCACAGCGTCCTTATTTTATAGAGAATATCAGTATGAATATTTATTCTATAGAAGAACTCTGTTATTATCTGTACCACAATCTTTACCTTGCTGATCATACTGTTTTTAATGAAGAATTATGTAACTGGCTCAGAGATGAGCTTGAACTTGTGCATCTGGCTGCAAAGCTGAAACAGAATCTGGAGAGAAATGTAAGTGTGGAAGAGATGATCTATCCTGTTTTCAAGGAGATCAATTACCTTACCTATGAGGAGATGAAAGGCTTTAACAGCAGGATTGTGACTTATGGAAAAGAAAAAGCGGCAGTCCGTCAGAAGAGAAAGGGAGATGCACTGACAGAAAACGGAATGTATGTGAACGCCATCCGGGTATATCAGAAACTTCTGGAAAGAGAGGATCTGTCTGAGCAGAGAAAAGGATTCGCAGCTTCAGTGCACTATAATCTTGGCTGTGCATACAGTTATCTTTTTCAGATGGAAAAAGCACAGGAATGTTTTCTGGAAGCATACAGAGAAGAGCATTCAAAAGAAGCCTTAAAAGCTTATATCATAGCATACAGCAGTGTTCATGATAAGACAGATTATGATAAGGTTATGGAAGAGCTTGAAGTAGATGAAGAACTGAAGAAATGTATAAAAGAAGAAATCAGGCAGTCTCTGAAAGCTTTCGAGTCTGTACCGGAAGAGAAAACAGATGAAAAAAATCTGGATGCCCTTCTGGAGAGACTTATGAAAGATTATCACAGAAGTACAGGTTCATAACTTACTCTTGACAGAGGCGGAGGTGTGTGATAGGATTAACACATACTTTCACATGGTAGAGTGGCTGTGTGATAAATAACAAAACAGATAAAGAGGAGATATTTATCATGAAAAAGAGATCTTTAGCAGTACTCATGGCAGGAGTTATGGCAGCTTCTATGATGACGGGTGTTGTTTCTGTATATGCAGATGCTGACAGTAAGACATTAACTGTAGGATTTGATGCACAGTATCCTCCTTTCGGATATAAAGACGATAATGGAGAGTATGTTGGGTTTGACCTTGACCTTGCACAGGAAGTATGCGACAATCTCGGATGGGAACTTGTAAAGAAACCGATCAACTGGGATTCCAAGGATATGGAACTGAATTCCGGTTCTATTGACTGTATCTGGAACGGATTTACCATTAACGGACGTGAGGATGACTATACATGGTCAGATCCATATCTGAACAATGAGCAGGTGATGGTTGTTGCAGCCGATTCAGGGATTGAGAAGTTGGATGACCTGGCAGGCAAGAATGTAGTAGTTCAGGCCGCTTCCGCAGCACTGGATGCATTAAACAGCGATGATAATAAGGATCTTACAGCAAGCTTTGCATCACTGACAGAGAATCCTGATTACAATACAGCATTCATGAATCTGGATTCCGGCGCTGCAGATGCCATCGCAGTAGATATCGGTGTTGCCAAATATCAGCTTTCCCAGAGAGAAGAAGGCAAATATGTGATCCTTGACGAGCCAATCCAGAGCGAAGAGTATGGAATCGGCTTTAAGAAGGGTAACGATGAGCTGAAAGATACTGTATGGGAAGAAGTTCTGAAACTTTATGATGCAGGTGAAGTTGATAAACTTGCTGAGAAGTATGAAGTAGCAGATATGCTCTGCATTGGAGATGATGAGAAATCTGATGATAAAAAAGATGATGCAGCAGAAGATGATGCTTCCGATGCAGACACAGCAAAAGAAGATACAGCTGATACAGCGAAAGATGCTGAATAGTCAGCCGGAACAAAAACAGTTATGATACAAGAGGACAGATCTGTGCAGGCTGTCCGCATTATAAAGGAATGGAGGGTACATTTTGTGCACCCTCTTTTCTTACTGTACAGGAGAAATTTTTCAGGAGGAAAGCTTATGTCTTTAAGTGTAATGCTGCAGCAGCTTGCCAGTGGTATGGTAGTTTCTGTAGAGATTTTTGTAGTGACATTACTTTTTTCACTTCCGCTGGGACTTCTGATCTACTTTGGCAGAATGTCCAAGAATCCGGCGATACGTGGAATTGTGTCTGCCTACATATCAGTTATGCGTGGAACCCCGTTAATGCTGCAATTGATGGTTGTGTATTTCGGACCATACTTTATTTTTGGAATCCGTATTTCCATGGGATACAGCCTGATCGCTGTGTTTATTGCATTCAGTATTAACTATGCTGCATATTTTGCGGAGATTTACAGAGGAGGAATCGAATCTATTTCAGCGGGACAGTATGAGGCTGCAAAGATCTTGGGATACAGCAAAGCCCAGACATTTTTCAGAATCATCCTGCCGCAGGTGATCAAGAGAATCCTTCCATCTGTGACAAATGAGGTTATCACACTGGTAAAGGATACGTCACTGGCATTTGTTGTTGCTGTTTCGGAGATGTTTACAATTGCAAAACAGATTGCAAGTGCACAGACGACTATGATGCCTTTTGTGATCGCTGCTGTTTTCTATTTTGTGTTCAATCTTCTTGTTGCGATTGTAATGGATAAGATTGAGAAAAAACTGAATTATTATCGCTGACAGGCGGCTGGGGTTATAAAATATTTTTTGACTCTGACATCATTTAATTTAAGAGGAATATTTGCTATGGTATTATTTGAAATGAAAAACATAAAGAAGAGCTTCGGCAGCCTTGAAGTATTAAAAGACATTTCACTTCAGGTAGAGGAGGGTGAGGTTCTTAGTATTATCGGACCTTCCGGTTCCGGTAAATCCACACTTCTCCGCTGTGCCACCGGTCTTGAGACACCGGACAGCGGTGAGATCATCAAGCAGGGGGATGTGGGACTGGTATTTCAGAACTTTAATCTTTTCCCCCATTTTTCCGTACTGAAAAATATCACAGATGCTCCGATCAGAGTGCAGAAGAGAAAGAAAGAAGAGGTTTATGCACAGGCAAGAACTCTGTTAAAGCAGATGGGACTTGCAGACAGAGAGAATGCATATCCGTTTCAGCTTTCCGGCGGCCAACAGCAGCGTGTCTCTATTGCCAGAGCATTATGTATGAATCCGAAGATCCTGTTTTTTGATGAGCCTACTTCCGCCCTTGATCCGGAGCTTACAAGTGAAATTCTTAAGGTAATCAAAGATCTGGCAGCAGAACACATCACTATGGTGATCGTTACTCATGAGATGACATTTGCAAGAGATATCTCTGATCATATTATTTTTATGGATAAGGGACTGATCGCAGTTGAGGGGAGTCCAAAAGAGGTATTTGAATCAGAACATGCGAGAATGAAAGAATTTCTTGGTAAATTCCATCAGGGATAAGGTTTTTGTGGTTGCTTTTAGAGGAATGATGTTATATAATTTCAACGTACGTGGTTGAGAAAAACGTACGTACAGAAGTGAAATAAAAGGATTAAAAATAATATCCTATAAAAAACAGGAGAGTGAAGATGAGTACAGACAGATATGTAAGTCCTTTATCAGAACGTTATGCCAGCAAAGAAATGCAGTATATTTTTTCCCCGGATATGAAATTCCGCACATGGAGAAGACTCTGGATCGCACTTGCTGAGACAGAGAAAGAGCTTGGCCTTAACATTACACAGGAGCAGATTGATGAACTGAAGGCACATGCAGAGGATATCAATTATGACGTTGCAAAGGAACGTGAACGTCAGGTGCGTCATGATGTTATGTCTCACGTATATGCGTATGGCGTACAGTGCCCGAAAGCAAAAGGAATCATCCATCTGGGAGCAACCTCCTGTTATGTAGGTGATAATACAGACATTATTGTAATGACAGAAGCATTAAAGCTTGTGAAGAAGAAACTGGTCAATGTTATTGCCGAGCTTTCTGCTTTCGCAGATAAATATAAAGATCAGCCTACTCTGGCATTTACACATTTTCAGCCTGCACAGCCTACTACAGTAGGTAAGCGTGCAACACTCTGGACACAGGAATTCCTGCTTGATCTGGAGGATCTGGAGTATGTTCTGGGAACAATGAAGCTTCTGGGATCCAAAGGTACAACCGGAACACAGGCAAGCTTTCTGGAACTGTTTGACGGAGATCAGGAGACTATCGACAAGATTGATCCGATGATCGCAGAGAAGATGGGATTTAAGGAATGCTATCCGGTATCCGGACAGACCTATTCCCGTAAGGTAGATACACGTGTTGCCAATATTCTTGCAGGAATTGCAGCAAGTGCACACAAGATGTCCAATGATATCCGCCTTCTTCAGCATCTGAAAGAAGTAGAAGAACCATTTGAGAAATCTCAGATCGGCTCCTCCGCAATGGCGTATAAGAGAAATCCTATGAGAAGTGAGCGTATTGCTTCCCTTTCCAGATATGTAATGGTAGATGCCCTTAACCCGGCGATCACATCTGCAACTCAGTGGTTTGAGAGAACTCTGGATGACTCTGCAAATAAGCGTCTGAGTATTCCGGAAGGTTTCCTTGCTATTGACGGAATCCTTGACCTCTGTCTTAATGTTGTAGATGGATTGGTTGTTTATCCGAAGGTTATCGAGAAACATATGATGGCAGAGCTTCCGTTCATGGCTACAGAGAATATCATGATGGATGCTGTAAAAGCAGGCGGTGACCGTCAGGAACTTCATGAGCGTATCCGTGAGCTTTCCATGGAAGCCGGAAAGACTGTCAAGGTAGAAGGTAAAGATAATAATCTGCTGGAACTGATCGCAGCAGATCCTGCATTCAACCTTTCTCTGGAAGATCTGCAGAGATCCATGGATCCGAAGAAATATATCGGACGTGCCAAAGAGCAGACAGAGAGATTTGTAAATACAGTAGTTCAGCCGATCCTCGATTCCCATAAGGAACTTCTGGGAGTGAAAGCTGAGATCAATGTCTGATCAGTAAATACTTAACATAACGGTTTGGAATATTACAGAATCTGATATAAAGATAATAAGCGTTGCTGTTTCCTGATGATATCCGGCAGGTCATTCTGCAAGGCCGGGTAAACAGTAATCGGTAAATACAGGAGGAATTATATAATGGTAAAAGCAGTTGTTGGAGCTAACTGGGGAGATGAAGGTAAAGGTAAGATTACCGATATGCTCGCTGAGAAGGCTGATATTATCGTAAGATTTCAGGGTGGTGCAAATGCAGGTCATACAATCGTAAATAACTATGGTAAATTTGCCCTTCATACTCTGCCGTCAGGTGTGTTTTATGATCATACTACAAGTGTGATCGGCAACGGTGTTGCACTGAATATCCCGGTATTTTTCAAAGAGTACAATGAAGTGGTAAGCAGAGGTGTTCCGGCTCCGAAGATCCTTATCTCCGAGAGAGCACAGATGGTTATGCCATACCATATTCTTTTTGACCAGTATGAGGAAGAACGTCTGGGCGGCAAATCTTTCGGATCTACCAAGTCAGGTATTGCTCCGTTCTACTCAGACAAATATGCAAAGATTGGTTTCCAGGTAAGTGAACTTTTTGATGAAGAACATCTGAAAGAAAAACTTGCAAGTGTATGTGCGACAAAGAATGTTCTTCTTGAACATTTATATCACAAACCGCTTCTTAATGTGGATGAATTATTTGCTGAACTTATGGAATATAAGAAAATGGTTGAACCATATGTATGTGACGTATCCCTGTATCTGTGGAACGCATTAAAAGAAGGTAAAGAAGTTCTTCTTGAGGGACAGCTTGGTTCTCTGAAAGACCCGGATCATGGAATTTATCCGATGGTTACATCTTCCTCTACCCTGGCAGGATATGGTGCAGTAGGAGCAGGTCTTCCACCATATGAGATCAAACAGATTGTTACTGTATGCAAGGCATACTCCAGTGCAGTAGGAGCAGGTGCATTTGTTTCTGAAATCTTTGGCGATGAAGCAGATGAACTGAGAAGACGTGGCGGTGACGGCGGTGAATTTGGTGCTACTACAGGCCGTCCAAGACGTATGGGATGGTTTGACTGTGTTGCTTCCAAATACGGATGCCGTCTTCAGGGAGCTACAGATGTTGCTTTCACAGTTCTTGATGTTCTTGGATATCTGGATGAAATTCCGGTCTGCACAGGATATGAGATTGATGGAAAAGTAACAACAGAATTTCCGACAACTACACTGCTTGAGAAAGCAAAACCGGTTCTGGAGACTCTGCCGGGATGGAAATGCGACATCCGCGGAATCAAAAAATATGAAGATCTGCCGGAGAACTGCAGAAAGTATGTTGAGTTCGTTGAGAAACATATCGGATTCCCGATTACTATGATCTCCAATGGCCCGGGACGTGACGATATCATCTACAGAAATAAATAATAAGGATAAATTTACCTGTCTGATCGGCAGACGGTAAATAAGACTATACGCCGGAGAATTTCTCCGGCGTGTCTTTTATATAACTGGAGGCTTATGAAAAAAGATAATAATAAGATAAAGAAAATCGGGGCATGGATCGCAATCATAATCCTGCTTCTTGCATGTTGTATGCCGATGATTTTTGCATTCGGGAATGGAGAAGATTCGCAGGCCTATTTTAAAGCCTCGCTTGCAGTGGCGATCATGGTTCCCATCATGGCTTATGCAATATGGATGGTTTATAAATTACTGAACAGGAATAAAAAGGTGGTGGATTCGGATATGGAGAATATTATTTTTGACGTTGGACAGGTTCTTGTAAAATATGACTGGGAGACCTATCTGGACAGTTTTGGTTTTCCGAAGGAAGAGCGTGATAAAATTGCGGAAGTGGTATTTCAGAGCAATACCTGGAATGAGAGAGACAGAAGCAGCGAGACTGAGCAATATTATGTAGATCAGATGGTAAAAGCTGCACCGGAGTACGAAAAGGATATCCGGGAGGTAATGCGCCGTTCTGACGAGACAATTGAGAAAACAGATTATGCGGAAACCTGGGTGAGATATCTGAAAGATAAAGGATATCATGTTTATATTCTTTCCAATTATGCAACTGACACACTGGAGAGAACGGAGGATAAACTTACGTTTCTTAAATATGTAGACGGAGCAGTGTTCTCCTGTCAGGTGAAGCAGATCAAACCGGAACCGGAAATTTACAAAACCCTGCTCGGACGCTACCATCTTGACCCGGAGAAATCCGTATTTCTGGATGACAGAGCGGAGAACTGTGAGGCAGCCAGAAAACAGGGAATCCATGCAATTCAGTTTAAATCTTTTAAACAGGCGGCAGCAGAACTGGAGAAACTGGGCGTCAATTAAAATTGTTACTGTTCACTCCGCTCTCAGTAACATAGCCAAAATTCATTCTAGAGCGTGTCTGAAAAACATTTTAAATTGTTTATTTTAACCAAATTAATATTGAGGCGATACAAATAAATCCCAAGTAGGTTGCAGCTAATTTGTCATAACGTGTAGCGATTCGTCGGAATGCTTTTAATTTCAGAAAATACTTTTCTACTAAATGGCGTTCTTTGTATAACCACCAATCACAATGACGTTCAAATTTAGCTCCCTTTCGGGATGGAATGGTTGGCTCTCCACCGCGTGCGTACACATAATCAAGCAATTTATTACTGTCATATCCTCGGTCAGCTAACACATTGCTTCCGTTTATTTCAATTTGATCGAGCAAAGGGATTGCATAATTGATATCATTACGCTGTCCCTCACTGATCATTAAATAAACTGGATATCCATAGGCATCTACTACCGCATGGATTTTGGTGTTTGCTCCTCCACGACTATGCCCGATTTCATTTGAAGGCCCCCTTTTTTGCACCGGCACTATCTTTGGTGCGCCTGGATAATAGAAGCATCAATGGATAATTCTTCCAATTCTGCTTCAAGACTTAAAATACGGAAAATATTATCAAGGATACCATCATCGATCCATTTTCGGAATCGGCTATAGACAGTTTTCCATGAACCATAACGTTCAGGAAGATCGCGCCAAGGTGCCCCACTACGTGCAAGCCATACAATTCCATTCATAATGATACGATTGTCTTTCCTTGGACGTCCTTGTTTTCCAGTATTTTCAGGAGGTAATAAAGGTTCAATGCGAAGCCATTCTTCATCAGTCAACTCATATCGTCTCAACATAGTGAACACCCCTTTTTCTTTATTTTATCATGAAAAAGGGAAATAAAACATGCGTTTTGTGCAATTTTTATTTTTCAGACACGCTCTAGTACAGCGTTTCGTAAATAACTATACCAATCGCGTAGGATGCGGATTCGAGTGTGCTGGTATAAAAACGCAGGCGTAGCGGGCTACGCTGAGGCTTTTAGACCTGTGCAATCGGATTTGCAGACAAGTGAGTGGTATAGTTATTTCGAAAACGATGTACTAGATTGCCTGCGGCAATGGAATTTTGGCTTGTATGTCTCGGGATTTTGGCATATTCATGCCAAAACACCTCGCGGGATAGTGGTGTGTGAACAGTAACTTAAAATTCACTAAAAATACAAAGAATATCATTTGTATTTTTAACTGAAAGATGATATAATAATAAAGCTTGTGGAAGGAATATTTTCCATATGTTTCCGCACAGGCATAATACCTATGAAATATTGGAAAAGAGGATTAAAGGAAATGAGCGATAAAACAATCTTAGAGCAGTGGCGTGCCATCGCCTATGACCAGCAGGCAGACCGTAATAAACTTCAGAGATTTTGGGCAAATTATTTTAATATTGAAAAAGGAATTTATGAGCAGCTTCTTAGCAACCCGGATGAGGTAGTAACCGGTACAGTTAAGGAACTGGCTGAGAAATACGGACAGGAAGTTCTGACAATGGTTGGTTTTCTTGATGGAATCAATGACAGTCTGAAGATTCCGAACCCGATTGAGACAATGGATGAGAACACAAAGGTTTCTCTGTGCTTTGATAAAGAACTTCTTTATAAGAACATGGTAGATGCAAGAGCTGACTGGCTGTATGAACTGCCACAGTGGGATGCGATCTTTACACCGGAGAAGAGAAAAGAACTTTATCTTGAGCAGAAGAAATCAGGAACAGTTGTCAAAGCAAAGAAAATCGGACGTAATGATCCTTGTCCTTGCGGAAGCGGCAAGAAATATAAATATTGCTGCGGTAAGAATGCGTAAGCATCCAAATCTGGAATATATTATCGTGCTTGGTGCCCATGTAGAAGGTACCCGGCTTACAAAAGCCCTTCTGGAACGTACCAGAAGGGCTTTACAGTATATGGAAGAGAATCCTGAGACTAAGGCTGTTCTGTCCGGAGGAAAAGGGGACGGAGAATCTATCACAGAAGCTCAGGCAATGTGCAATTATCTTGTGGAACATGGAATTGACAGAGAACGACTGATCCTGGAAGAGAAATCTACCAGCACAACAGAGAATCTGAAGTTCAGTCTGGGAATGATCGGACTGAATCATTCGGTTGGCATTGTCACCAATAATTTTCATGTTTTCCGGGGAACGGCCATAGGAAAGAAATGTGGATGCAGAGAAATTTATCCCATTCCTTCCAGATACCGTTCATGGAGACTTCTGATATATATTCCAAGAGAAATCCTGGCAATCATCAAAGATAAGCTGATGGGAAATATGTGACTGTTATGCGAATCACTATTTGACAGAGAAATATTTTTCCTTAATAACAGAAACCGGCATTTCCTGTCCGGTCCAGATCTGGAAAGCTTTAGCCCCCTGATGAAGAAGCATATACATGCCATTAAAGGTCTGGCATCCGGCTGCTTTGGCCTCTCTGAGCAGTCGGGTTTCCTGTGGCTCATAGACAACATCTGCCACTACAAGCTCAGGATGGAACAGAGATGTATCTTTGATGATGGTATCGTCGATATCCGGAACCATGCCTACAGAGGTTGCATTGATCAGCAGATAACTCTGTGCAATGGAATCTCGCAATGCAGTATGATCATCATTGTCGAAGAGGCAGACCTGACAGCCTGTTTTAGCAGAGAGATTCTCAGCGAATTTCTGTGTGCGATTCCAGTATCTGCTGGTGCGGCGGGCAAAAATATGTACGGAAGCCGCACCGTCCAGGGCAGACTGTGCACAGATGGCCATCGAAGCTCCTCCTACTCCCATGACAGTTATATTTTTACCGGTAATATCATGTCCCGCATCACGTACAGATTGCATAAAACCGTACCCGTCTGTATTGTATCCGATTAACTTTCCGTTATCGTTCAGTACAGTATTGACAGCACCGATCAGTTGGGCTTCAGGGGAAAGCTCATCCAATAATTCTACAATTTTATTCTTATTCGGCATGGTAAGGTTGAAACCGCGAATGCCGCAAGTCTTTAATCCTGCAACTGCTGCAGGAAGAGTTTCTTCATTTACATCAAAACATAAATATACATAGTCAAGCCCGAGAAGGCGAAATGATTCATTATGCATCAAAGGGGAAATGCTGTGTGCCACCGGGCTTCCTAAAAGCGCGGTAAGACCTGTGTGTCCGGTAATATTATTCATGTTAAAATCCTCCAGTCTGTTTTGTAGCAGAGACATAAAATACTGTCTGAATTGTGACAGTATAGAAGATGCCCTTCTAAAACATAGAAATTATCTATCATTTTATTCTAACTTCAATTATATGTCAATACATGTTCATTTTGGTTTATATGATAAAAACTGTCGATTTAGTGCGACAAATAATAAGACATAATTCCTCCGTTTTGACAAAATCCGCATACTTTATCACGTATAATGAATCTCACTTACCGAAGTGAAGGAGAAGTCAGAGGCAGTATCAGACGGAGGGAAGGAAATGCATTACGAAATATACATAGATGTAGTTTTTTTCACAAATCTCCTGATAGATTACATATTGATCAGATTTACAGGAATATTATTCCGATGTGGAAGAAGCAGAAAAAGAGCTCTTCTGGGAGCTGCTGCAGGTGCGGTGTTTTCCTGCTGGATCATTTATCTGCGATCTTTTCTGGAGTCTGGGATTTTTCTTCCGGCACTTGTCCTGCTGCATGGTGGCTGTGCTGCAGGAATGCTTGTGATCGGATGTAATCTGAAAAGGGGAAGTCTGCTGCTTAAAGCAATACTTACACTGTATTTTGCCGCATTTCTGTGTGGAGGGTTCTGGGAAGTGATTGTCAGTGATAAGTTGACAGTCAAAATGTTTCTGATCCTTGCAGCAGCAACGTGGTCCGGCATTACAGCGTTGTCATATCTGATGGATTCCCTGAGAATACGGACAAAGAATATCTATCCGATAACCATATACTATAAAGGATGTGGATATCCTTTTCATGGATTTTATGATTCCGGAAATCTGCTTATGGATTCTGTAAACGGAAAACCTGTATCTGTAGGGACAGAAAAAGTTTTATCTGAAATATGTTCAGAAGAAACCGTAAGCTGTTTAAAACACCTGAAAGAAAATCCCGGGGAGTCTGGGAAACCGGGAACTGCTGGGCTTCATCCACATTTTACCTTTTTTCACAGTATAGGAAAAGAACAGGGAATGATGCTGGCTGTTACTTTTGAGAGACTCTGCATTCAGACTCCCGCAGAGGTTGTCTGCATAGACAATCCGGTATTTGCATTTTCATTTGAAACATCCGCTTTTGGTAAGGAATACGAGGTACTTTTGAATTCCAGATTACTTTAACGGGAGGGGTTGTGACTATGAGCTGTTATCCATTACAGGTAGTGTCAAGAATGGTGATGAACCGTTCAGGAGAAGTTTTTTATATTGGTGGAAATGATGTGCTGCCGGCACCGCTGGAGCCGAAGCGTGAGGCGTTTATACTGCAGAAGCTTGGAACAGGGCAGGAAGAAGAAGCGAAGTCTGTTCTGATCGAACATAATTTAAGGCTTGTGGTGTATATTGCAAAGAAGTTTGATAACACAGGAGTCGGGGTGGAGGATCTGATCTCAATCGGAACGATTGGGCTGATCAAGGCAATCAATACCTTTAATCCTGTAAAAAACATCAAGCTTGCCACTTATGCATCCAGATGTATAGAGAATGAGATCCTGATGTATCTTCGCCGCAACAGTAAGACAAAGATGGAAGTGTCCATAGACGAACCGCTGAACGTAGACTGGGATGGAAATGAACTCCTGCTTTCTGATATTCTGGGAACTGATGAGGATGTGATTTCAAGACGTCTGGAAGATGAAGTGGAGATTTCGTTGCTGTCAAAGGCAATTAGAAAGCTTTCACCGCGTGAGCAGACGATCATCCGCCTTAGATTTGGTCTGGGAAAGGAGAATGCTGCAGAGAAAACACAGAAAGAGGTTGCAGACCTTCTGGGAATTTCTCAATCATATATTTCCAGGTTGGAAAAAAGGATCATGAAGAGATTGAAAAAGGAAATTGTGAAATATGAATAGACGTAATTGGGGAATGTAGTATAATGATATAAAGGATAGTAACTATTCAGCAATCCGACTGTAACTGTGAAAGCACTGAACGGTTATAATATAAGCAAACTGTGGGAACTGTTTTGCAGTGGGCGATTCACAGATATCAAGTCGGGGAAAGAAAAAAGGACAGAAGAGAAAAGTGAAGCTAAATAAAATACAGACAGAAAAAAACAAAGATAAAACTCTGAGGCAGGATACAGAAAGCTGCATACTGGCAGATTGCAGTTTATGTCCGAGAAATTGCCATGTAGACAGAACAGCCGGAAAAACCGGATACTGTGGAATGAATCAGAAGGTTAAGATTGCAAGGGCAGCTTTGCATATGTGGGAAGAACCATGTATTTCGGGAACCAGAGGTTCTGGGGCAGTCTTTTTTACAGGATGCAATCTGAGATGCTGTTTCTGCCAGAACCGGGAAATTGCCATTGGTGACAGTGGCCTTGAGATCACTGAGGAAAGACTGGCAGAAATATTCCTGGAACTGCAGGAAAAGGATGCTGCAAATATCAATCTGGTAACCGGAACACATTATATTCCACAGATCATCGTAGCTTTGGACTGTGCAAAGAAGCATGGGCTTAATATTCCGGTTGTTTATAACTGTGGTGGATATGAGAACACAGAGACATTGAAACTTCTGGACGGATATGTGGACATTTATCTTCCGGATTACAAATATGCGGAGAGCGAATTGGCGGTGAAATTTTCACATGCGAATGATTATCCTGAAAGGGCTATGGAAGCAGTTAATGAGATGGTACGCCAGACAGGAATGCCACAGTTTGATGCAGAGGGATATATGAAACGTGGGACTATTGTGAGACATCTTATATTGCCGGGGCATACAAGAAATTCAAAGAAGGTTCTGAAACTTTTACATAAGACTTTTGGAAAGCAGATTTATATCAGTATCATGAATCAGTATACGCCGGTTTTTGAGCAGAAAGAATATACAGAACTGAATCGTTGTGTAACCAGAAGAGAATATGAAAAAGTTCTGGACTATGCATTTGAGCTTGGGATTGAAAATGGATTTTTTCAAGATGGTGAAACTGCCAGAGAGAGTTTTATTCCTGCGTTTGATTATGAAGGTGTGAGAAAAATGCCGTAAAATAAAAAACTCCCATAAATGGAAGGAGGCCGGTACTTTCGTACCGGCGCGTATGAAAAAGAAAAATATTTATAAGAAAGATTCATCATCTTTCTAAAATTCATTATATCCAATAAATATGAATAAAATATGAATACGGTGTAAAAAAATAAAATTTGTTTCACCAAAATATTTTTAGAATTTCTTCCATGTATCCCTTACAAACAATATCAGTAACGGGAAAATCTCAAGACGTCCTGCCAGCATATCAAAAGTAAGGATAAGCTTTGAAAACCAGGAGAACATGCCGAAGTTTCCGGTAGGTCCTACCAGTTCCAGACCAGGTCCGATATTATTAAAGGTTGCCGCAACCGCCGTAAAATTCGTGATCAGATTGAAATCGTCAAAGGCAATCAGGAATATGGAGGATGCAAAAATCAGCATATATACAATGAAGAAAATATTTGTGGAACGAACAACTTCATGTGGGATGGCTTTGCCGTCCATTTTTATTTTCTTTACCGCATTTGGATGCAGAAAAATATGAAGCTCCTTGCGGACTGTTTTGCAGAGAATCAGGATCCTGGATACTTTAATGCCGCCGCCTGTACTTCCGGCACATGCACCGATAAACATCAGCAGTACCAGGATTGTCCGCGAAATTTCCGGCCAGGTATTAAAATCTGTTGTTGCATATCCGGTTGTTGTGATAATGGAACCAACCTGGAAAGCTGCCTGCTGAAAAGCTTTGGCTGCACTTCCGAAAATATGGTAAATATTGCAGGTGATGATAAGAATTGCAATACCGATGATTCCGAAATAATACCGCACTTCTTCCATTTTAAAAGCCTGAGCAAATTTTTTTGTGATAATGAAAAAGTAAGCATTAAAGTTAACGCCAAATAAAATCATAAATACAGTAATGACTACCTGCAGATATGTACTGTAACTGGCCATGCTGTCATTTTTAATACCAAATCCTCCGGTACCTGCAGTACCGAAAGCTGTACATATGGAGTCAAACAGCGGCATACCACCGACCAGAAGAAGCAGGATCTGGATCACTGTCATTACGAAATAAATAGAATACAGAATTTTGGCAGTTGACTGTACTTTTGGCGCAAGCTTGCTTACAGATGGTCCGGGACTCTCCGCTTTCATAAGATTCATATGATAACCGCCGGTAAGTGGAAGAAGGGAGAGGATGAAAACCAGAACACCCATTCCGCCGATCCAGTGCGTGAAGCTTCTCCACATCAGCATACAATGAGGAAGTGCCTCCACATCGCTGAGAATACTGGCTCCTGTTGTAGTAAAACCCGAAACTGTTTCAAATAATGCATCTACAGGATTTGGAATGCTTCGGCTGATCACAAAGGGGATTGCTCCTATGATACTCAGAACGATCCAGCTTAATGCTACAGTCACGAAACCTTCTTTTGTGTAGAAAGCCTTTCTTGTCGGCTTTTTCCTGGTGAGAGGAAGCCCGATGACCAGGCATAAAGCAATCGTGATCAGAAAAGCTACACCGGAAGTTTCCTGATAGATGAGTGCCGTAATTGCGGGCAGAGCCATAAATACAGCTTCAATTTTCAGAATCATTCCGATGATATAGATAATAATGGAATAGTTCATGATTTGGCTCCTTTATTTTTCCAGAATATCTGTGATATCGCGAAGGCCCTTCTGAGAAGTTACTATGATAACGGTATCTCCGACCTGAATGGTATCCTGGCCTCTGGGAATCCTGACCTGACCATTTCGGTTCAGGTAACCTACAAGAAGGTTTTTCTTCAGGTTCAGTTCAGATAATGGAATGCCTGTTACCGGTGAATTTTCGCGGATGGCAAATTCCAGAGCTTCTGCCTGATTATCCAGGATATGATAAAGGGTTTCAATATTGCTGCCGATGCTGTTCTGCATGGCACGTACATACTGCAGGATATAGTCGGCTGTGATATATTTCGGATAAATGACGCTTCCGATGTCAAGGTTATCAATGACATCATCAAAGGCAAGGCGGTTTACCTTGGCAACCAGTTTGGCATTGGAAACTGTTTTGGCAAAGAGTGAAAGGAAAACATTTTCCTCATCCATGTTTGTGAGTGATACAAAAGCCTCTGTGCGTGAGAGTCCCTCTTCCATAAGGAGAGAACGGTTAGTTCCGTCTCCGTTAATGATAGTTGCCTCCGGAAGCAGATCACTTAAGGTTTCACAGCGGGACTCATTCTGTTCGATGATCTTAACGGAGATGTTCATATCAAGCAGGGCTTTTGTAAGGTAATAGGAAATGGTTCCTCCGCCGACAATAATGGCGTTTTTTACCTGATTGGTTTTCAGGCCGATCTTTTTGAAAAAGGCTGCTGCATTCACCGGGGAAGCAAGAATGGAAACCATATCTCCGTCGTGGATCACCTGATTACCGCCGGGAATAGATACATGATCCCGGCTTTCTACTGCGCAGAACAAGACGTCGCATTTCAGGGCTTCCGTAATGCGTGAGATTGTCATGCCATCCAGATTAAATTCAGGAAGCACTTTGAATTTCAGCATTTCCACACGACCACGTGCGAAAGTATCGATCTTGATAGCTGAAGGAAAGCGTAAGAGACGGGAAATTTCCTGTGCAGCTGCAAGCTCCGGGTTAATGATCATAGTAACACCCAGACGCTTCTTGATGAAGCTGATCTCTTTGGCATAGATAGGATTGCGGACACGGGCAATCGTCTGGCAATGGCCGGTTTTCTGTGCGATCAGGCAGCAGAGGAGATTCATTTCATCAGAGCCGGTTACGGCAATCAGGATATCTGCATTCTCAATACCTGCTTCCACCAGCGTGTTGATACTTGCACCGTTTCCCACGATACCCATGGCATCAATGTCATCCTGAAGGGAAGTGATCACATTAGAAGAAACGTCTATAAGAGTAATGTCGGATTCTTCTTCCTGAAGCTGTTCTGCCAGGGTACGTCCAACTTTACCGCACCCAACAATAATTATCTGCATAATTCCTCCAATAAGGGGGCTGTCACATAATATCTATGTGAGACAGCCCCTTTTATATCATATTTTTGTTTGTAATTGCTCAATATTTTTGGCAATTACTTTTGTGGCTATTAAGCTAAGAATACTATAGCACCACCAGATATATTTGTAAAGCAAATATGAAATTTCTGTGATTTTTAAGATGGAGCGTATTACTGTTCATTCCGTTCTCAGTAACACGCTTCGCGATGCTAATCGCATAAATTCGCGCAGTATGTCGCAGGTTTTGGCTGCGTACGTTATTTATTGCTGTTGCATGATGCAGTGCAGGGATTATCAAATCCCGGGGTAAAAGCATAGAAATTTTTGGCATCAAGTTCTTCCTGAATGGACTGAAGAGCTTCCCCAAATCTCTGGAAATGAACAACTTCTCTGGCACGCAGGAATTTGATAGGATCCGCAATCTCAGGTATATTTCGGACTACTCTGAGAATATTGTCATAAGTAGAACGGGCTTTCTGCTCTGCAGCAAGATCCTCGAACAGATCAGTGATCGGATCACCTTTACTCTGAAATTCACATGCATTAAATGGTATGCCACCTGCTGCCTGTGGCCAGACTCCCACTGTGTGATCGATATAATACGGTCCAAATCCGGATTTCTCAATTTCCTCCATGGAAAGGTCCCGGGTAAGCTGATGTACAATAGTGGATACCATTTCCAGATGACTGAGTTCTTCTGTTCCTATATCATTGAGCAAAGCAGAAGTCGTCCGGTTCGGCATGGTAAAACGCTGGGAAAGATAACGCAGAGAAGCGCTGATTTCACCATCCGGGCCACCGGAGTGCAGTACCCTATAATAGCCCCGAAAACCCAGTGTTTATGCGGGTTTGCGGGATTTTCAATTCAGGAAATAATGATGTCAAAAGACATTTTTCCGGATTCCTTATCATATATGATCTGTTCCACAACGCTTCTGATCAGATTTCCTTTTTCTTCATAACCTACGTCTGGATTCTTCAGGACATCCGCAACAGAACGGATCTCTTTCAGAATTTTTTCTGTGTCAGGCTGCTCTGCCTGCTCTTCCTGCAATAACTGTGAAAGGGCAGCAGTCAATTCTAACCGATCTGATACCAGACGATCCTTATTATTCTTATATTCTTCCAGAGTATCTACGCCTGCCTCATAAGCCTCTTTGATTCTGCCTTCTCTCATGGCGAGCTTACTGATCTCTCTTTGCAACTGATCAATCTGTAGTGAATGATCAGTCTTTTTCTTTTTACACACATATGTAAATTCTGCTCCATCTAAGATCTGCTCAAAATAAGTTATCACAGCATCTTCGGCCTTTTTGACAGATAAGGCTACGGAAGTCTTATGAAATCCTTTTGCATATTTCCAGCACTGGAAATAAGGACACTTATTATTGCCAGTGTAAGAAAGTGTAGCTCCACAGACAGAACACTTTAAAAGACCAGATAGCCAGTGCTTGCAGGCAGATACGTTTCGCGCCTTGACCGGACGTTTCCGGGAAGTAATAAGCTTCTGACGCTTTTCATACCGTTCTCTGGAAAGACGTACCTCATGGTTTCCTTCAAATTCCACTCCGTTCCAGACAACAGTTCCGCAATAGAAGGGATTTCCAAGAATCCGGTCAACGCTACGCCGCTCGAAGAGTTTTCCACGTTTCGTCCGGTACCCGAGATCATTGCAACGTCTGGCAATAGCTGTCTCATCTAAGTTCTGATTATCATACAGGTCCATAATATAAGAGACAATGGCATATTCAGCCTCATTAATAACATAAGGCTTTCCATGTCCAACTGCAGTATAGCCAAGACAGGGAGATGTCTGATAGCCTTTTTGCAGGGCTTTTTCTTTCATGCCACGCAAGACCTCACCCGACAATCGAATGGAATAGTATTCATCCATCCATTCGATGATGCGCTCGATCAGGCTGCCAAAAGGTCCCTCGATCAATGGTTCAGATACACTGATCACGTCTACATTATCCTTCTTGAGCATACTCTTGTATACGATAGACTCTTCCTGGTTACGGGCGAAACGACTGAATTTCCATACCAGGATTACATCAATAGGATGAGATGGCTGCTTCGCCAGGGCAATCATCTTCTGAAACTCCGGACGCTTCTGCGCATGCCGGCCGGAAACACTCTCAGTAAAGATAAAGTCCCCGGAAACAATCATGTCATTCTTCTGAGCGTAATCCAGCAAAAGACGTTTCTGCGCATCAGGAGATAACTCTGTTTGGTCCTCTGTCGAGACGCGGATGTAAAGACATGCCACTTTACTGCTCATAAATATCACCTCGGTTTTATAAAATATGTAATTTTAAGCATAAAAATAACAGCCACACAAACGTTTGGCTTGTGTAACTGCTCCGAAGATGATACAATATCTTTGCCAAAAGAAAGGGATCTCTTCGGAGATTCTTGAGCCGTCCCTGTTACCAGCGGGGGCGGTTTTTATTATAATAATTCAGAGATCGCAATTGATAAATCGGGATATATACATACTGGAATTTCATCGTCGAAAGAATACAATCCGGTACCCGATTCATTTTCAAAATCGTAGACATTTACGATACCTTTCAGGGGGTTTATAATCCAATATTCTCTGACTCCGGCCATCCGATATTTAAATAATTTTATTCCGTAATCTTTACTCTGGGTAGCAGGAGAAACAACCTCAATTACCCAGTCAGGTGCACCATGACAACCTTTTTCATCTACTTTGTCCGGTGAGCAGACAACTGTTAAGTCTGGTTCGACATAGTTCTTGTTATCTTCATTCAGGAACACTGCAAATGGAGAGACATATGGTTTACAGGATCCGCTTTTACTTTTAATGTAATTGCGGATAGTAGCATACAGTTCACCGACGATTACCTGATGCCTGGTATTAGGTGGTGCCATCATATAGATCTGTCCATCAATCAGCTCTGCACGTTCGCCATCAGGAAGAGCGTAGATGTCATCTATTGTATAAATCCGTTCTTTGGGTAATGGCATAATGAAAACTCCTTTCGTTAATCCATTGATGTGATCACATATATACAAATGTTCGACTTGTGTAACTGCTCCGAAGATGATACAATATCTTTGCTAAAGTACTGGATCTCTTCGGAGATTCTTGATCCGTCCCTGTTACTAGCAGGGGCGGTTTTTATATGAATTTTTGTGTGATTAGCTGATTTAAACGTTCAAGCAAATCGTTTGGAAAACCCAAAACATCAAATATGCTTTGACCATTGAAATGTATGTCTTTATAAGGTGAAAGAATATTAAATAATTCGGATCTAAATCTGAATTATTAGATATTCTCAATTCAATCAATTTCTGGTGATTCCCCGTCATTCGAGGCATCTGTTCAAACGAGAATGTTTGGTTGCTGTTACCAGTAAGGGCACTTTTTGAAGACATTATTGAATGCAATGATAATTAAATAAACAGGGATTCTTCAAAAAATCTGCTTGTATAGGAATTAGGGCATCTTACCCATCCAGAAATATCAGCATCCTCAGCCCGGATATATATATAGGCACTGCCGCCAGAATATTTAATTTTATTTACAGTACATACTTCGTAAGCATCTGTTGTATAGATAATATTTCCGTTAGGGGCGTTCTTTATATTCAATGATTTTGCACATTTCCACATATTTTGTCCACCAAGAAGGGGATTGTATGATTTGGAATAAGTGACAGGATATGTAGTTTTGGAAAGCTTCAGAGAGCTTCCGGAAAGTTTATAAGTTATGGTATATTGAATAGAACCGACTCCTCCTGGCATTGACTGCATACGGATTTGAATGTAATTTGCACCAACTTTTTGAGTAAAACTATTATGGCGAGCATTGAAAGCACCTTTACGATGCGACATTAAATTGACAGCAGATACAAGTTTTCCAGATTTATAAGTCAATAATTTGTCGTAATCAATGTGATCATTATCAATGTCTTGGCATTTTAGCTTCAAAAAATGTTTATTTCCATTGAGAGTATAAAGATCTGCATTTACAAGATATATGTTTTGGGCGTTTAAACTAAAACTTTTTTTGCCATTCACCTCAATGTTCAGATAAGATTCCGACTTGAAATTTATTCGAATTTTATCAGCTTTGCCATCACCGGTGATGTCATATTTAGAGTATGCTACATTTGGCCGAATGGAAATGTTACTTTTTTGAGCTGCTTTAACAGTTAGCGGCATAGATATGGTGCTGATTGTAATTAGGGCAACTGTAAAATATTTTAATAATGTCTTTTTCATGTGAAAAACCTCCTGTATTCAAGAACTCATTCGCAGTTCTATGAGCTTTTGGTGATATCC
This sequence comes from Blautia wexlerae DSM 19850, assembly GCF_025148125.1. NCBI lineage: Bacteria > Bacillati > Bacillota > Clostridia > Lachnospirales > Lachnospiraceae > Blautia > Blautia wexlerae. The sequence continues at coordinate 3,115,245 of NZ_CP102267.1, read as the reverse complement.
AGTCATTCTAGACATCTG